>CALGLY010000077.1 GCA_937959095.1 uncultured Saprospiraceae bacterium | reverse complement strand
TCAAGGGTAAATATATTCCTAAGCATACCCTTAACGATTTTTGGAATAAGGCTAAAAATCCTTTAAAGTTAGATGAAATTGAATTGCAGGTATTGAGAAAACGAGTAAAATATGAACTATACCGAAAATTGATAATACATCCTAAGTTTATTGTGTTCAGAAAAAATTTGTATCAGCGCATAGATAGTTTACAAGAAGATTTAGGGACAACACTGAAGTTGAATGATATTGAAAGGCAATCCTTAGATATCATAAAGACAATTGAAACGCAATATAAACAACTAGTGGATTATCAACAAGGAACAGAAGATCCAGCTATTAGTATCATTCATACGAAATTAAAGGCTTATCTTCAAGAGCGTGAAGGACATGAAGTAGTAGACTTATTAAAGACACGCTTATCAAAGGAAAAGTTGAGTTCTTTAGAACGCTTGATGTTATTTACTAAAGATTTTTCATTGGGTTTCTCTAGTTTGAATGAGAGTGATTTTACGGTTCGGCATACAACCCTCAATGGAATTCAGTATGCTTATGAAGAAGAACGAGTGTATGGAAAAGTTGCTTATGGAAAACAAGGCTTGCCTTATCCAATCACAGGTGTTCAGTTTTTTCAAGAGAAAAACCATCGAAAATACCTATATGCTAAAGCGGGTATCCAATCAGCTAAAGAACAAATTGAATTATCTATACTACAGGTACAAGATAGCTTAAGTAACCGAGTTGTTCGTCTTGCAGGGGAAGTAGGAGTGAGTGAAACTCAAGCTTTAAACATAGAAGCAGCCTTATCTGATTATGAATCTTTAGAACAGCAAGTCTTTAGTGCTAGTCATAGTGCTTTATCAGCATCTTGGAAATTATCGCCTAAAGATGCTAGTATAGATTTAGCCTTAGGATATTTTCGAGTAGGAGCAGATTTTGTTACGCTTGGCAATCCTTTTTTGCTGACGAATAAACAAGGCGCAAATCTAGATGTGAAAGGGGAATTATTCAATAAAAAACTTCGCGTCCATGTCAATGGACGTATTGGAAGAACGATAGATGAGACGAGACAAAGTAAAACTAGAGATTGGCAATTTTTAGGAGAAGCAAGTTACCGCTTTGGCAAGCAGAATATGATTTCAGCACGGGTGATGCCAAATATACTTTATCAAGGGAAGTATGAAGATCGTTTACAAGCACAACAAACGATTTATTCCCTACAAGCTAATGTAGTACATGAAATAGGAAAAGGACAACTATTGTCTATTGCTCAGTTGAGCAACATTCGTTCGGGGTTTGGGTGGATAGATAGCGTGCAAGTTGCTCAAACTGTTTATGCTTATATACAAGAAAGCTATGTTTTTTCATCCGATAATCAACTTGCGTTGGCAGCACAATTTGGTACAGAGGATGCCCTATTACAATTAGATTATCAATGGGTGATACGACAGAAGGGCAATTTATTATTAGGTGCACAATGGACAAATCAACTAGGAATTGAACAATATGGAATAGTCGCAGGCATTCAATATCAGCTTAACGATAAACTTGATGTGCAATGCAATTTGACGAAGCGGATAGGGGATGCAAAAGAGTTTTTTGGCAATACGATGCTTCAAATGCAATTTTAATTAGACACTAGAAAAAGAGTATGGAAGTTAACTGAAATCAATTTCGGTAACGACAAGTAAAAATATAGTACGTATGACATTGGCAAGAAAACATATCATGTGTTTACTGTTGGTGATGGGCTATGCCTATAATAGTCAAGCACAGATTCAAGAAAATACATTTCGGCAACCACCAGAGTTGCTAAGCCCTTATGATGAGGAAGTAGTGCAAGTCAATCGTCCATTATTGACTTGGAAAGCACCGCTTCCTATATTAGGCAGTAAAGTAGAGTATTTACTTGTGCTAACAGAGCTGCGAAAAGGGCAAGCTGCTGTGCAGGCATTACAGACCAATCCTCCACTGATTCATCGACGAGGAATTGGCCGAACTTTTCTGCCTTTTCCTATAGGTACAAAAGCATTAGAAGTAGGAAAGACCTATGTGTGGCAAGTGAGTGCTTTTCAGCGTGGGCAGTTTCTAGGACAGACGGATATTTGGGAGTTTACTTATGAAGGAATGAAGAGTATCATACTACCTCCTCCTCCTGTAAGTTATCCATTTGTGAAAACAAAAATTCAGGATGCTGTTTACCAAATTGGCAGTACTGTTTATTTTGCCTATGAAAATCAATTTCATGAAACATCTTTAGATTATCAAATCATCGAAGAAGGAGGGGCAATTGTAGGAGGTATCCCATCATATTCTTTAGTGAATGGTATTAACAAAATAGAGTTGAGTTTGAGTTTGATAGATGGAAAACAATACACTTTAGTCATTGAGAATCGTTTGAATCAGGTCTTTTATCTTCCTTTTATTTATCAAACAAGCCCCACGCCATGAGATATTGTTTTTTACTTATAATACTACTTTTTCTAATTGGTTGCCAGCCTGATGAGTTGCCCGCCGACCGCTATGTGCAATGGGTAAATACAAAGCTAAAAAGTCAGGCATCAAATGAGGAGTTTGACTTTAGCTTACACTACCAACCTTCAGCTTACCAAGCTTTGCGAGAATTAGAAGAGGTGAATTGAAGTACTCCCCGAAAACTGGACAGGTTAATAAGGTGAGAAAGTCGTAATTTGAGGGATAAAAAATTACGATAAAAATGGGAAAAAAGCGAAGAACATTCAGCAGTAAAGAAAAATCGAAGATTGCCTTGGCAGCTTTACAAGAACGCAAGACGGGAGCTGAGCTAGCGAAGGAGTATGAAGTGCATCCCAATCAGGTAAGTCAATGGAAGAAACAAGCGCAAGAAGGGTTAGCGAGTTTGTTTGAAGATCAGCGTAAGAAACAGCGTGCAGAAGCAGAGCAGTCTGCGCTGATTAGTCGGCTATATGAGCAAGTAGGTAAATTGCAAGTAGAGTTGGAGTGGCTAAAAAAAAAGACTGGACAGTTGTAGCCACGCGCGTTTGCGGACTTTGGTGAAGTCAGATGATTCTGGCATCAGTATCGCTCGTCAATGTGAGTTGTTAGGACTGTCTCGTAGCAGCTATTACTATGAGCCTATTGGAGAAAGTGCAGAGAACTTGTTGTACATGCGCTTGATTGATGAGCAATATTTGGAAACGCCCTATTACGGAGTGGGGCAAATGACTTATCATCTACGATTGCAGGGTTATCAGGTCAATCCCAAGCGGGTTCGTCGTTTGCTACGTCTGATGGGTCTATCGGCAGTTTGTCCAGGTCCGCACACCTCCAAGCCGAGTAAAAGTACGGAACATCAGGTGTTTCCGTATCTACTTAGAGGCTTAGACATCACCAAATGTGGTCAAGTGGTCGGTACAGATATTACCTATATTCCGATGCAATCGGGATTTCTGTACTTGGTGGCTTATATTGATTGGTATAGTCGTTATGTGCTATCTTGGGAGTTGTCCAACACGCTAGAAACGAGCTTTTGTTTGACGGCAATGGAGCAAATTTGGTCGCAAGTACCCGTCCAAATCATCAATACTGACCAAGGCAGTCAGTTCACTTCGCAGGCATTTGTGCAGGCAGTACTAGCACAAGATGGAGTGCGTCTGAGCATGGATGGTAAAGGACGTGCGATTGATAATGTGTTTACTGAACGGCTTTGGCGTACCGTCAAATACGAAGAGGTCTATTTGAAAGCTTATGAAGATGGGCAGCAAGCTTGGCAGTGTCTCGACCAATATTTCAAGAAATATAATGAGCGAAGACCACATAAAAATTTGGGCGGAAGAACACCTCAACAAGTTTTTGAGCAAGGGAAAAGGGAACTCTAATCAAGACCTGTCGGGTAACGGCAGACCGCATAATTTCCCTTCCCCTCCGAAGGCTGTTGTTTAAGAGGGAAAGGGAAATTATGCTCCCGTTTTGAACTAAAAAAATTAGGAAAAGTCCTGATTCTTAACTATATTTATACTAGCAAAAAACAAAGAAATTTAACACGATTTATCACCTTATTTAACCTGCTTTTCTGTCCAACCGATGGGGAGTACTTCAAATGAAAAAGAATTTGAAAAGATACTAGGTGATTACGAAGGGCATCATTACATCAATTTTCACGTTCGCAATAAAAACGGAAAAAAGATTGAGATAGATAATGTCCTACGGTTTAATGCTAGAGATAAGTTCCGAGCAATTATAAATGGAGATACATTACCCTGTGTACTATATCATGTCAGTGAGATGAATGAGCGGCTTCAAATTGCGCTTGTTTTTAGGGAGAATAAAGCAATTGAAGAATTGAAGACCATACAATTTAGATGCGACGAAAATAAATTTTGTTCAGGAGTTTTAGAAATGGAAATTCCTAAAAGATACATTCAACAATGCCCAAATTTAGTGTTATAATGAAAAGAAAATATCATCAAAAAATATCATTTTTTTTAGCCATTAACTTATTGGTTCAAACTACGTTCGCTGTCCCCTTGATGGCACTGACAGGTGGTCCTGCACAACCTGAAGTGGGCGGGTTTCAGCCTGTAGGAACTACTGAAATGGTAGATTTATTTACAGGAGATTTTAGTTATAATATCCCTCTAATGGATGTAGATGGCTATCCCATTAATATTGCATACAATTCAAGTCCAACTATGGATAGCGAAGCTTCTTGGGTAGGCCTAGGATGGAGTTTGAATCCAGGTGCAGTAACCAGAAATTTAAGAGGCTTTCCTGATGATTTCAAGAATGAACCGATTGAAAGAGCATATAATCTGAAAGATGATATTACTGTAGGACTGAGTGTAAGTCCTAATATTGAGGTAGGAGGGCTATTTCGTATAGATGCGAAAGCAGGTTTGTTTTATAATACTTATAGAGGTTTTGGTAGAGAAGTAGGATTATCAACAGCTTTTCAACTAAGTGAAAAGCTGGAATATCCTAAGTTCAGTTTAGGGCTTAATTATAATACACAGCAAGGTATAGATGTAGATGCTCAAGCAAGTTTCAACTTTTTAATTAGTTCTGAAACAGGGCTTTTTTCTAAAATGAAGGCATTAAGTTTTCTTTCTTTATCTAGCGGATTCAATTCACGTTCGGGCTTAAAGGTGCTTTCTGTTAAAGGAGGGTCAGGAGTTAGTAAAAAGGCAGGAGAAAAAGATCCGATAGGTCTACAGTTTGGAGCAGATTTTTCCTTTGGCGATTTTACTTATTTTCCAACACCTTCACTTCCATTAGCCAATGATGGCATAACATTTAATGCGGCTTTTGGTCCAGAAGTTCCTCCACTAATATATCCAAATCATAAGTTATCTGGTTATATAGTTCGCCAATACCTTAAGAATAAGAGGATAGTTCAAAGCGCTTACGGTTATTTTCATCATCAAGATGGGCAGAATGATTTGAAAAGTTTACAAGATTTTAATCGATCACATGACATTGCTTACAGAGAAGATATGCCTAATTTGTCTCCTGCTTTTGGTACATACGATTTATTTAATGTAACAGGACAAGGAATAAGTGGGCAATTTAGAGCTGCTCGTTCAGATATAGGAATTTTTAGAGAACCATTCAGTGCCAATCCCAATTCATCAGCCACTATAGGAGGTGAATTAGGTGCAGGAGGACTGTTTCATCAAGGTTTTGATATAAACATAAGTCAAGCAAGTCAAACATCACAATTTTGGAAAGAAGGTAATTTATTAAAGAATGAACTTGCATTTACTTCTACAGATGGTATTTATAATGCAAGTTATTTTAGAGCATCTGGAGAAAAGACAATTACTAATAAAGATTATTACGATAAAATTGGTAATGAAAAAGCAGTACGCACAAATATTAGCAAAAGTGGTTTGAGTACAAGAGCTAATGAAAAATTTGAGTATGCAGGTGGAAATTACTTAAATCTTAATGGCGTTATTCAACAGACAGATAGAACGAAACTTAATCAAGTCTTTAGCTATCTCACTGCAGCGGAAGCGGATGTAGTGGCTTTGGATAAAACTATATATTCCTATCCTGATTCATCAACTGAAAATAGTATCCAAGAACAAATATGTTCTCCTTTTTTAACACCAATTTCACGTATCGATGAACCTGGAAGAGAAGAGCATCATATGTCTGAAGTTACTGTAACTCAGGCTGGTGGTTCTCGTTATGTATATGGTATTCCAGCTTACAATACACTACAAAAAGAAGTAAGCTTTAGTGTAGACCCTAATTATGATGATGATAATCCAGATTCAGATTCAGAGTTGATAAAGTACATTTCAACAGATAATCCTGATACATCAGATGGAATAGATAATAGTACAGGAAATAAGAAAGGGAAGGAGCATTATTTTGATGCTCAAACTATTCCAGCTTATGCACACTCTTTTCTATTGACAGGGATATTATCTCCTGATTATGTAGATAGAACTGGTGACGGCATCACATCCGATGATCCGGGAAATGCTGTGAAACTGAATTACTCTCGATTTTCAGCCAACTACAAATGGCGTGTTCCAATAGAAAAAGATCATGCTCGCTATCAACCTGGTTATGCCTCCATCAAATCGGATGATAAAGCATCTTACTTATATGGAAAAAAGGAAATTTGGAATCTTCATAGAGTAGAATCTCGTACTATGATTGCGCTCTTCCATACCTCTTCTAGAAATGATGCACTTGGAGTAATGGGAGAAGATGGAGGGGTTTCCACTACAAGCACGGTGCAACAATTAGATAGTATTCAATTATTTTCGAAAGGGATTAATTTATATTCTGGCACTGACCCAGCTCCAATCAAGACTGTCCATTTCGAATATGATTATAGTCTATGTGGAGGAGTTCCTAATCAAATAATATCAGGTGCTGGTAAACTCACTCTAAAAAAAATATATTTCACTTATGGCAATAGTCAACGTGGAAAATTGAATGCCTATAAATTTAATTACAACACTGAAAATCCAGATTATAATATTGGGCATTATGACCGTTGGGGAGGGTATAAACAAAATGTCCCATCAGGAGGTTCATTCACAAATGCTAATTATCCAGCATCAAGTTTCCCATCTAATAAGGATTTTCCTTATGTGCTTCAGGATAAAACAACCACAGATAACTATGCAGCTGCTTGGAGTTTAAACGAAATTATATTGCCCTCAGGAGGGAAAATAAATGTTGAATATGAATCCGATGATTATGCGTATGTACAAGATAAGCGAGCTGGACAGATGTTCTTTATAGAAGGTTTTTCTCATATTGATAATCCAAACCCCATGTCTGATATTAGTGATGATTTATATATAGATGCAGATACTCCAAGAGAGTATGTAATTGTTAAATTATCAGAACCTAATGTTAGTGGCACGTTAGAAGAGTTACAACAACGTTATTTTGCAGATGTTGGGCAATTGTTTTTTAAATGTCATTTAAAACTGAATGATGATGATGCCCAAGAACGTAAAGATTATGTACAGGGGTATATGCAATACAAATCTGTGCATCCTATAGGGACAGATAGGATGGCTATTAGGATAAAAAAACTAAAACTAGAAAGTGGCGATGATATACATCCTATTACACTTGCAGGACTACAAATGATGCGATTGAATTTACCTGAATTAGTATATCCAGGTTATGAGCAAGGCACAGCTACGCTTGAAGAGAACCCACTTAGTGCAGGGGGAATCAAAACTTTAATGGGGTTTTTGAATGAAGTAGGAAATATCACAAGAGGTTTTGAGCAAAATTCTATGCGGAAAGGATGGGCTAAGGAAGTAGAATGTGAGAAGTCTTGGATACGACTAAGCAATCCTAATTATAAAAAATTAGGGGGAGGTTCTAGAGTAAAAAAACTTACTATTTCAGATGAATGGAATACCTTAACAAATGGAGTAGATGACAGTAACATATATGGACAAGAATATAATTATGAGACTACTTTCAAGGGAAAAACTATTAGTTCTGGTGTAGCTTCTTATGAACCATTTATGGGAGGGGAAGAAAACCTATTAAGACAACCTTTACCTTATACAGATGCTGTTTTGCTTGCTCCTGATAATTATTTTTATACAGAAACGCCTATCGGAAAAGAACTATATCCCGCACCAGTAGTAGGGTATAGTAAAGTAACAGTGCGTAATTTAGCACATGATAATGTAACACGAACAGCAACAGGCTATACTATTAATGAATATTACACCTCTAAAGAATTTCCAGTAATTACACGAAAGACAGATAAAGAACCTGTAGTAGCGAAAGAAAGCCCTCTTGCGAGTTTCTTTACATTTGGTCAGAATGAGCAAGTAGCGGTATCACAAGGTTTTGCTATTGAGTTAAACGACATGCATGGTAAGATGAAATCGCAAACGATATGTAGTGAAAAAGGAAGTCCAATTTCTTCAACAAAATATGAATACAAAACAAAACCTTCCTCTCAAACCCCTTTAGGCAAGTTAGATAGTAAGGTAAATATTGTGAAAAAAGACGGTACTATCCTTTCAGGAACACAAGCAGTAGAACATGGTGTAGAAATAGATATGTGGCAGTATATGCAAGAAGATATTAATAAAGTACAAGGTGGAGGTATTCAACAAAATGTGGATTCTCCTGGTTTTCCTCCATTTCTTTGGCCTGGCATATATCCTAGTGTGCAAAATTCTGAAAAACGGTTTCGGGCAGCAGTTACCACCAAACTCATAAAACGGACAGGAATTTTAGACAAGGTTATTGTTACAGAAAATGGATCGACTCTAACCACAGAGAATGTACTGTTTGATAGCGAGACGGGGCAAGTACTCCTTAGTAAAACACAAAATGAGTTTGATGATGCGATATATCAATTTACCTACCCAGCACATTGGGCTTACGAAGGTATGGAACAGGCATATCAAAATATTGGAGCCGTATTTCATACTAATTTAACTGGTTTTACCAGCTCCGTAATTGGTGATTCTGCGGTAATTCCATTCCTTCAAGATGGTGATGAAGTAATTGCTTATAAGGATGATGGTACAGTTGGCAGGTATTTTGTTACACGTTCGTCAAGTGAATTATATTCGGGATATTTTATTTTAAGGGACGCTAATGGTGACGATATATATAATGATGGTGGAGATCATCCTGTTACTATTAAAATAATACGATCTGGTCACCGAAATCAAGCCATTACACCTATTGCCAGTGTAGTGTCTAGGCAAAATCCTGTAGCAGGTTCTTCTATTCAATTCGATGCAACTACAGAAGTGCTAGAAGCAAGTGCAATTACATTCAATAGTACCTGGCAATTGAACTGCGAGCGTGCGGATAGTATCTTAGATGTGAGTAATGTTGTAGTATCTAATCCTTATCCTGATGGCTTGAGAGGGAACTGGCGACCAAGAGAATCTTTCGTGTTTTATGGTGATAGAGATGCAGTAAATACTCAGACAGGAGGAACAATCCAAAGTTTCTTTCCTTTTTGGGAGTATGATAATAGCACACAGGATTGGCAAACACCTTTAGAACGTTCTGAACCAAATGCAAATCTATGGACGCGCACAAATACAGTCACTAGATATGATGATAGAGGAAATGAGTTAGAAAATGTTGATGCAATTGGTGTTCATTCTGCAGCCTACTTTGGATATGATGATAATAGAGTAACTGCCATTGCTTCAAATGCAAAACGTTCAGAAATCAGCTTTGAAGGTTTTGAGGATTATTTCTTTTTAACAGAATGTTATGATTCCCCTAGTCTTACAAATGAGCTTCAAGCAATTCTCAATCGGAAAAATATTTCTTTTCCATGGATAGGAAGTATTTCTTTATCAGATAGAGCTCATACAGGAAAAATATCCTTAGAAATATTCAATGACGAATCTTTTGAAAATATCATAGACATGCGTTGTGAAGAATACACGCTCAATCCTACCATTTTTGATAGAGTACCAGATGACGAAGAATGTTATTATTGTGCTCCTCAGTTATATATGGAAGAGGGTAAGGAATATTGGATGAGTATATGGGTCGCTAGTGAACAATCTATTGATTATGGAGCAATCCCCAAAGATGCGATAGATATAGAATTGAGCTTTCCTTCAAGCATATTGACTCCCCCAACAACAACTGCTGCAACCTTTGATTTCGTCCCAGAAGGTCCAGTAATTGATGGATGGCAAAAAATGGTGTTAAAGTTTGAAATGCCTGACTTAGATGATACTTATACAAGCCCTACTAGTAATATTACTATTCCTTTTAATTTGAATTTCAATCATATTGCTGGTGCTAACCAAGGAGCTGTCTATATAGATGATTTTCGGTTTCATCCATTTCTATCTAATATGAAATCCTATGTCTATGATCCAAATAGTCTCCGATTATTAGCTGATTTAGATGAAAATAACTATGCCACATTCTATGAATATGATGATGAAGGTATTTTGATACGAGTG
>CALGLY010000076.1 GCA_937959095.1 uncultured Saprospiraceae bacterium | reverse complement strand
GACCAATTTTCGCAAGCCTATTATATGGTAGGCAATTGGAAGGAAATTTATGAAAATGCGGCTGGCTTAGGCAAAGCAAATAATTCTATTGGCGGATTCACCTTCCAATTTAGTGATGGCTGGTGGAAGTTTGGACAAACTAAAAACCTAGATGTCCACGACAATAATGCATCTTGGGGAAATGGTGGATATGACAGAGACTTCCTAGAAGGGGAAAATAATATGAATGAGGAATGGTTCGGAGTCTGTGCAAAAGGACAAACCAATCAGCGCGGATTATATGAACTTTATCCACGTGCTGCCTATTACGCACTCAAGGAGGCGCATCGCTACAATCCTTATGGAAGTGATGCAAGTATAGACAACATCAATGGCTTCTTTTCAGGCATTTCCTTGATGGACGCAGTAGTGAAAGCTAGAGGCGATAAGGCGGCTTTGAATAGCGAACAAACCAAAAAAGTACGCATCAGTGGATTGCGCGCAGAACTCACGACCTTCAATACAGGTGGAAATTTAATTTCAACCAATCAAAATAACCTATCTGAAAAGCGGAGCTACCCTGACCGTTTGGGCTTCGACCATACAGAATCCTTCTTTGTGGAAGTAGAAGCAAAACCAAGCGAAAGTGTTCGCATGAATGTTTCCGTCAATATGCTCGGTAATGTAGCGACCAATCCTATCAACGAAATCTTCTACGAAAATAGAGGCCGCGCAAGAACGGTAAACACCGATGAAGGCAATCTTACCGTAGGAGACATCAATCGCTTACAAGTTTATCAATCCGATTTTACTTGGAATCATAAACAATTTGACCTCAAGGGCTTCTATCGAACAGACCATTATCATTGGGGCTATGAAGGCGACTTTTTTGGGCTTTATCCAGAAGCGAATTACGGCCCAAATATTGATATTTATAATGGCAACGCTCCTTTTGGATTTGAAATGAATGGGAAGCGAAAGTTTAAGGATTTCAAACTCGCATTTGGGCCTGAATTGTGGTGGGGCGCGAACCCTGCTGTGCTTTTGAAATATAGTAAAAAGCTAGGACACACCGATGTAAGTGCCATCTTCCATGAAGATATAGATGAGCAAGGGCCAGCCGTGAGTTCCTTCGCTATCCCGATGCCCAAAACGCGTCGTGCAACACTGCACTTGAAGCGAAAATTTGGCAAACTAAGGCTAGAAGCAGGGGGTATTTGGGGTGGTCAGCCATTAGTAGGACGTAGCTTCCAAGTGGTAGATGAAAAGGATGGCAAGTACGAGGTATATCAAGATGAAATTCAGATGAAAGATACTTGGGGAGGAAAGGCAAAAGTCATGTTTTCTTCTGGCCCATTCAATTGGTATGCACAAGGCGCGGCAATGGGTTTGGTCGCTTTCGGTGGTGCAGATTATACACGCACCTTCACAGGCTGGAAATTGAAAGATAGCGGTAGCGGCAATCAATACAACTTCTTGAGTGGGTTCACCTACTTGATTGGGGATTTCCAAATCGCTCCGAATTTCTTGTGGCAAAAACCAGTACTTGGCCCGATTCCAGTAGATGTTCCTGCACCTGGCAGACCCCGAAATATCGTAGACGATCCTTTTGCAGTGCGACAAAATAGAGAGACTATCGCTGGGGAAATCTTATTCACCTTCGATCCAACACCTGGTACTTGGATGTATGATTGGGATAACGATATGACCGAAGACGCGCCGCTTGCAATTAGTGCAGGGCTTGTTTATCGTCACCTACCTACTACGCAAGATGCCTCCATCGGTATTTTCGCAGATGGACGTACTACTTTCGCTTTCCCAGGCGCACCACCAGCACAAGATTTATGGGAAGTACACGGGCGCATTGTCTCTAAAATGAGTCCTAATTTTGGATTTATTGCTAAAGCCTATGGTGGCAATGCACAAGCAAATGGCAGCGACGACCGCTTGATTCATCGCTTTGGTGGTGACTTACGCATGATTTACAAGCACGTAAAATTAAGTTCGATGCTGAAAATTGATGATTGGGGACCTTTCGATTATCACCGTGATTTCAACCAGACTTATCCGCTTCAAGTAATGGCAGATTTATCGACAACGGTAGCAAAACCTTCTTGGTTCAATCTGCCAAATACGCGTTTAGGTGTACAATATAATTGGCGGACACTCGATGAATATTCTCCACGCTACTGCCCTACTTCATCGATAGATGCAAGCGGCGCTTCTATTTGCAATCCAGGGGCTTTAGGCTTTGGCACTGGAAGAGAATGGGAGATTAGGACTTATTTGCATATCAATATTGGAATGTAAATAAGTGAATTGACAACTGATAATTGACAATGAATAATTATCACTTATTAATGTTTCGTGGAAGTGAGATATAAAGCTTGCATCTAGTATCTCACATCTTGCCTGTCGGCAGACAGGTCTCAAATCTAAAAAAATGAAAAATATAATATATCATAAGTTCCCCAAAACGCTTCTATTTTGCGTGTTCGCGCTGCTACTGGCGATAAGTTGTACAAGAGAGATAGAAGACTTAGAACCTGCTACTTTTCCTACTACGGGCGAAGTTTTTATTGACGGCTTCAGTGCAGGACTAAATTATGCCGCTTTTGGTGGCTCAAATGTGACTGCTTTTGATGTAGATGAAGATGTAAAACACAGTGGCACATCATCCATGCGCTTTGCAGTGCCAGATGCAGGAAATCCTGAAGGAAGTTATGCAGGTGGGGTGTTTTTCACTTCTACTGCGCGCGATTTATCAGGCTATGATGCGCTTACGTTTTGGGCAAAAGCATCCAAATCGGCTACTATAGACTTAATCGGATTTGGAAATGACTTGGGAGAATCGAAGTACCAAGCGTCTATCTCGAATTTAGCAGTCAATACCAACTGGAAAAAGTACTACATTCCCATTCCTGATGCGGCAAAATTGACCGAAGAAAAAGGAATGTTACTCTATTCGGAAGCACCAGAGAATGGACAAGGTTATACCTTTTGGATTGACCAAGTACAATTTGAAAAAGTAGGTAGAATCGCACACACGCAGCCTGGTATTTTGAATGGACAAGACCAAACAATTACCGCAGAAACAGGAGCGCAACTCCCTATCGGTGGTCTTTTTGCAACTTTCAACTTGCCAACAGGCATTGACCAACGCATAGAAGTCGCGCCAGCCTATTTCAATTTTTCTTCATCCAATAGCAATGTCGCAACCATTGGAGAAGCAGGTATTGCTTCGGTGATAGATAGCGGCTTGACCGTCATCACGGCAACCTTAGGCGAATTGGATGCGGTCGGTTCTTTGACGATACAATCCACAGGTGCGGCGGTTGCGCC
>CALGLY010000075.1 GCA_937959095.1 uncultured Saprospiraceae bacterium | reverse complement strand
ATTTTGGGAACGATTTAGAACTATAATTAAAAACTAAATCTAGTGCTTTGTCAAGTATGAAATGAGGGGTAATCATTTTTTCTTTTTAAGGGAGTAGGCAAAAAATGAAAAGACTTTTGAAGTTTTGAAAACTTCAAAAGTCTACTTTGCTAAAGATTTAAAACCAAGATTTACACGTCCCTCCTTCTCAAGCCTCCGTCCGAAATAAATCCATTTGAATATTTTTCAGATAGGCATTCAGCAATTCTTCTTTCTTCAAGAACTCTTCCGAGCCAGGTTCTAGTAGGCTCATGCGTTGTTGCAAATCTCGTGCTTTATTGTGATAGATGTAGTCATTGTACAAGCGCATTGCCGTATCTAGCACATCCACTACTTGTTCTTCTCGTTGCGGTCCGTAGAACTTTTCTAATAAAGCTGCTGAAGCTAAGCGAGATGCAAAATCATCTAATTCTGGGCGCGGACGACCATCCACACTCACAATCACATAAGGCGCGGTGCCCATGTAGCGGCTTCCTGTCGCTTTATCCATCAATGCTGGGCGTTGGTTGCCATTGCCATCATCCATTAAGCCTGGCGCGTACCCTAACAATTTTCGAGCATCTCTATCATTGCACAGCACCAATTGCTTTGCCCGTGTAATTGGCACATTAGGCGTATCGAAACGGAATGGAATTGTCCCTTTCAAGAAAGGCGAAGATTCCATTAAGGCACTTCCTAAATCAGACACCATCTTCACTAACATGGACCCCGCCATCAAGTACATACTTTGTGGCGCGAAGACAGGTAAACTACCCGCTGTATTGAATAAGCGTGCTACCATATTGAAGGTCTCCTGTCGGAAACTATCCGAAATCAATTCAAAAGAACAGAACGTAGAACTAATATCCACGGCTGGCGTATAGTACGCTATAGGCGAACCTTGCGTGAAGGCACCAGGTTGTAAGTATTGATTATCGCCTATTTTTTCTTCCATCTGATTGATGGCGCGTGGGGCTTCGCCATGCGTCTGCACACCTTTCACGCCCGACACTACAAGCAAATCTTTTCGTCCTCCAAAAAAAGTTTGTGGCGCATCACCCGTATATACACAAAGTATTTCTACACTTAGTGGCTGCCCGATACCAATCGGCGTAAAAGAAGGCAAACCTAGGCTTCTATTGTCAAAAAGCTGTTGCAAGCCCACTGTTCCAGTCCGAAATTCTATCTTTGCATTATCATTAAATTCCGCGACTTTCAAAAAATCATTGAAATCGCCTAAGTGTGCTTTTTCTGCCACTTCCGCCTCTGTCACTAGTGTGTTTCCAAAATTATAAAGTAATGCCATATCTAACTTGGGTTTAAATAGATGCGAGATGCAAGATAAGAGATTTGAGATATAAAATTAATTAGACATTTTAGTCTTATATCTCACATCTCTTATCTCACATCTTCCTTATCAACAAATAAACAAAATAAGATGCTTAAATCAATTACTCTAAACCTACTGCTCTTGTTCAGTATACTTCAACTTACTACGGCTCAGAGCTTCGGTGAAATTACTAAAATTATTGCTTCCTCCCGAACTTCGGGAAGTGAATTTGGAATTAGTAGTGACCTAGAGGGCAACTATGCTATCGTTGGGGCATATCATTATAATCAGCCCCAGACTTTTGGAGGCAATGAAACGAATGCAGGAGCAGCCTATATCTATAAACAGACACAAGGCGGCACAGATAATTGGGGAGAAGTAGTTGCACTCAAAGCATCCGATTTTGATACAAATGATCGCTTTGGAATTAGTGTAGCCATTAGTGGTGACTATGCGGCTGTAGGCGCACATAATGAAGATGAAAACGCAACAGGTGGTAGCACCTTAGCCGATGCAGGCGCGGTCTATATTTTCAAACGAACACAAGGCGGCACAGATGCTTGGGGGCAAATAAAAAAAATAGTACCATCGGATAGAGCAACAGGTGATCGCTTCGGGATTAGCATAGCACTAGATGGCGATTATCTAATTGTAGGAGCAGATAGAGAGGATGAAAACGCAACAGGCAGTAGTACACTTTCGGGTGCAGGAGCAGCCTATGTCTTTAAGCGTACACAAGGTGGCTCGGATGGCTGGGGGCAAATAAAAAAAATAGTGCCATCGGATAGAGGCGCAGGCGACCGCTTTGGGATTAATGTAGCTATAAGTGGCAATTATGCAGCTGTGGGTGCAGATCTAGAAGATGAAAACGCAACAGGCAGTAGTACACTTTCGGGTGCAGGAGCAGCCTATGTCTTTAAGCGTACACAAGGCGGTACGGATGGCTGGGGGCAGGTCAAAAAAGTCGTCGCTTCCGATAGGGCTGTTAATGATAATTTTGGGAGTGCCATTGCCGTAGATGCCAACTACCTTCTAGTGGGTTCAAAAAACCATGACAGAGATGCTACAGGCGGCAGCACACTAAGTAATGCTGGTGCAGCTTATATTTTCAAGCGTACACAAGGCGGCACAGATGGCTGGGGACAAGTCAAAAAAGTCGTCGCTTCCGATAGAGATGCAGGCGATTTGTTTGGCTATAGTGTGAGCATAAGTGGTAATTATGCCCTAATAGGTGCCTATGAAGATAATGATGATGCAACAGGGAGTAATTCGCTTTCCGATGCAGGAGCTGCTTATTTTTTCAAGCAAGACTTAGGAGGAACAGATAATTGGGGAGAACTCGAAAAAATAGATGCTTCCGATAGAGAAGCAGGCGACCATCTTAGCCGCAGCCTTGCCATGGATGGCGACTATGCCATAGTAGGCGCGAACCTAGAAGATAATGATTTGAATGGTGCAAATAATCTTTTTTCGGCAGGTTCAGCTTATATTTTCAAGCGGTCTTCCATCAGTATAGCAGCCAAGGTACTACTGCAAGGTCCACATGATAGTGGTACGCAAATGCATACTAACTTAATGAGCATGATCCCTATTAAAGAACCCTATACGGCACTCGGTTTTGTAGCTTTAGAAAACCCTGGCGCGACAACGAATTTTCTTACTATTAATCTTCAAAATATTGTGGATTGGGTAGTTTTGGAACTCCGCGATGCTAGTTATAATATAGTGACGGCACGCGCTGCTTTGCTGAAAGCAAATGGAAGTATTGTAGGAGTAAATGGCTTTTCGGCTGTTACTTTTGAGAATGTAAATTCAGGAAATTTTCATGTAGTAGTACGCCATCGGAATCATCTTGGAGTGATGACGAATTTACCGATTTCGTTTTGATTTTAGACAAAAAAAATAGCGGCATCGAAAAACATTCCATGCCGCTAT
>CALGLY010000074.1 GCA_937959095.1 uncultured Saprospiraceae bacterium | reverse complement strand
ACTATTAGGCAAGTAGGTAAAGGAACTATTTTTCCAATTAAACCCTTTGCCATTTGTAGTAAGACTATCAATACTTACCCGCCAATAATATACTCTATCAGATTCCCATGGCATGCTTGGCATCCATTCTATTACCCCTCCTTTTTGATTTACAATCGTATTTTGTTTGATAGAACTATCAAAAGTAGCTGTTGTATCTATCTCAAAATAATACTGAAATGCTTCAGAGAAGGCATCTGTAGTCGATGCTTTTAAAACCACTTTATTTACAATGCCAAACTCTGGTGGATAAACAGGTTTAACATCATCAGATATAGCGAAGAAAGGGATACTTTCTTGATTGTTATTTTCTGCTGCTATTGGTCGTTCTTCGATTTCATCATCTGTATCAAGACTAATTATAATTTGGTTTCTACCAATTGCTCCTTCTTTTTCTATAAAGGGTAATAATAAAGTATGTTCCGATTCAAACCCTGGTGTAGCTAAGCGAATTGTTCGCAATGGTAGTCGCTTGCCTGATGGAAGCAAGTGTTCTAGCTTCACATTGATAGAATCTTGTATAGATTTACCTATATTAGTAATCGTGAAATTTAATTGAAAACTATCTACTTCTAAATTAATAACATCAGGGTAAATGCTACTTTTTTCTACATTTACTAAATAGTCAGGTGCCGCATGTGGATAAATTTTAAGTGCAGGATCTCCATGTAGCATCAAAACTTGCTTTATTTGCTCTGCGCTAAAGGCGTTGTTTACTGTAAAATCTTTAATACTTTCTTTTATCACCGTCCCAATCGGTTCTCCATAAAAATCATTGGCAAGGTTGCTATATAGAAAACCTGCATACCTACTCAATAATCCCAATTGGGTTACCCATGTTGCTCCAAAAAACGCAATGGCGCCTTGATCTTCTATCAATACATAATCTTCACTAAGGGTCGATTCCAAATCAAATACCCGATTTGTATTACAACCAATAGCATAAAAAATAGGGTACTTTCCCTTGTTGTCATATACACGTGGATTTGCAATATTGAAGTCGAGCGTATTCGGTGCGGAATGTCCAAAGAAAGTCAGCATTCCAGCTCCATTTTCAATGTATTCTTTTACTTCATCAGCAGGAGCATCTTGCAATACATCTGTCGAATTTTTGAAAAAGGAGACAACATCAGCCCCATATTTACCTTGTGATATAGTATCTCTAATTCTGTTTAAATCATTACGAATGAAATTTTGAATATCTAAATCACCTCCCCCAAAATGCAAGACACGTTTCTGCCAAGCTTTATCTTTGATAGTCTGTGGTGTGGAGCGTCCAGCATCTTCAAATTCTTTTACTTTATCAAGATAAAGTTTGACCTGTTGTGGAGTGTATGCTGCTATACGCCCTACTCCCATCCAAGGAATTGTTTGGTCATTATCCATTACAAATAGATAATCTGAATGTGGAAATCCAAATGTAGGGACAAGACTATATTTTTTCCAAACATCATAACTTTGACGCATCTTCACTTTATCTATACCTTTTGCAAGGATAAATAAATGTTCGCTTTCCCATTTTTCTGAGGCTAATTTCAAGAAATTACGAATTGCTACCTCATGCCGATCAATGCCATAACCAAATTGGTCATAAAGCTGGGTCACATCTACAATAATCGGGCTATAATTTCCACCCGCTGCACTTGCACGATAATCAGCATATTGTTGTACATAATTTACGCCATTTCCATCATCGAAAAGAAGAGGATGTGTCAAGATGATATAGTCATAAGTTGTCCCTTCAAAATCAAATTTCTGAAATGTGCGCTTTTTTATATCACTTATCTTCTTAATAGCAGATTGACTGACTAAGATACATTTTCTAGCGGTAGCATTCTCTGGCAGCACTGCTTTTACTATCCCATTTTCTACTGCTGGGACTAAGCGAATATTGTTCGTCAAATCATATAAAATAGGTGCTACCCCTCCATGATTGAATCCTGTTATTTCCAGATATTGCCTATCAGCACTCGCATCTAATTCAAACTCTATATAGTTCTCATCATCAAAATCAAAGGTTCTATTATAACGAAGACCTACACTACTTACTCCTAACTTGTCTACACCTCCATTATTTACTATTTTTAGGGAAGTATTAGAGCTATTTACGATATTCGAGTTGATATTAAAGTTATAATTTTTGACCTGCCAATTATTATGCTCTTCTCTCATTAAGGTATCACCATTAATAGCTATTGCTAATTGATGATTACCTCTATCTGTATAGATAGTCGCATCCACTTCTACTTCATGGCTGCCACTATATATATGAGGCGTTGGGATTTGAAACTGCTGAGTTTCTTTAAAAATATTATAATACCCCTCAGCTAAATCATAGCGACATGAAATAGCTTCACTCTGTCCCTGTCCATTCGCATATCTATCACTAAATACAAGCTTAGAGGTTTGCTTACAATAAGCCTCTTTAGTAGGAAGATTAGAAAGATTATTAGCTATATTTTGATAGCGAATATCGGCATTGGATTCGCGCCATGTAAGGAAATAGGCAGTAGTATCCGTAAATAAACTATAGGCTGGATTAAGTTGGTATTCAGGCTGAATATATAAAAATTGATCGAGCCATCCATCTGTTTTTTGTCCATAGAACTCGATATAATCTTCGCCTTCAAATTGCCCAGTAGAGCTTGCAAAAAGGGGGACTTCTTCGCCCATATGGAAAAGCTGGAGTTGCGCGCCTTTAGGAACAAAGTTTCCATTAAATATGCCATTATCAGCTAATTCTGCATATCCTATACGATAAATGCCATCTTCTGCTAAGTTGATTTTGACGTATTGCTGCTCATAATCAATCCACTCATTACCATAGTATGTAGTGTTGCCTATTGGCATTTGTGCATTGATAGAAGTGTAGCAATAAGACAATACAACTAGGACTAGGGTAATTTTTCTCATCTGTTAAATCCGATTCTAGTTATGTCTTTATGGGTTAGTAACGGTAATACTCTTCTATTATGTATTCGTATAAAAAAAGAAAACGTTTCAAATACAAGTCAAAGTTAAGACAAGTAATTGTTAATAAACAACTTACAAACGACAAATTTAATAGATAATTTTTTTTTGTATGTTTGTATACATAATTAGTCGATTTTAAATTATTTCCTGCTAATAGTATCTTGATTTTTTTGAACAGCGAGGCAAAATTCGCCTGCTCCGCCAACGGTTAGGATTATTAGCATCCTTATGGTTAGTAATAATTTTTAACGCTGCCATACCAACATATACTATTATTTAGACTTGACTAATTCTATTAATTAAATATCACTTAACCCAGTAAATTATGGTAGACACTAAACAACTTTTTCACACCCCTGAAAATCTGTTTTTTTTAGTAAAAAGAAGTCTTTGGGGGGTAACCTTCTTTCTTTTTCTCTTATTTCCTAAATTCCTTGTTGCTCAGATAACACTTGATACGATTAGCCCTGATAAACAAACGCTTATCCAAGTTAATATTCCAGATTTTTTGATTTCATTTACTCTAAATATCCCTTCATCTGTCATGCCAGTTACAGATGTTTATACACCTTTAGGAACAATGGCTGGTGAAGTAAGTCAGAATAGTATAATTTTGCATGCTCGATTATGTGAAACAGATACTATAGTGGGCAATCAATTGCTAGGAAAAGAAGCTTGGGCCAGATTTGAGATAGCCAATAATCCTAACTTTACAGGATCAGCCTTTTCTGCTTGGAAGCAAACAGCCGAACCAACAGACTACATAAGTAAAGAAAGATTTAATGGGCTATTCTCTAACACACGTTATTATTATCGCTTACAATATGGTTTAAATACCACAATAACCACTCACACACCTACTGCCAGTTTTAAAACACTTCCAGATATTACGAATACGGATGAGGTACACTTTGTTGCTTCTAGCTGTATAAATCATAGAAAATTTTATGCAGGTAATGGGAGCATAGCTGCCGCCTCTGGGCAAGATTCGATATTAGGCTATCCAGGCATGGAACGAATACTCCAACTAAATCCTGATTTTTGGATTTCTAATGGTGATAATGTTTATTATGATAATTCTCCTAGAGTAACTACTATAGAAGAGATGCGGTATAAATGGCACCGGAATTTTATTATGCCACGTTTTCGCGATTTATCACAACACATTCCTTCCTATTGGTTAAAAGATGACCACGATTTCAGAAGAGACGATGCCGATTTAAGTGGAACTTATTTTCCTTCTGCGGCATTAGGTATTTCTACCTTTAGAGAACAAATCCCTATTGTTGACTTAACAGATCCATCAACTAAAACATATCGAACTTATCGAATAAACAAACACCTCCAAATATGGATGCTTGAAGGTAGAGACCATAGAGATGATAATAGTCTCCCAAATGACTCTAATAAATCTCTTTGGGGTGATACCCAAAAAGATTGGCTAAAAAACTCAATGCTTGTGAGTGATGCTACATTCAAAATCATCATCACAGCAACCCCCATGATTGGGCCTGATAAAGGCTACAAAAGTGATAATCACGCTAATCCATTAGGCTTTCAGACAGAGGGGGAAGAAATCTTTAATTGGTTAGCAACAAATGGTTTTGATGATGAAAAAACATTTTTTGTATGTGGAGATCGTCACTGGCAATACCATATGAAACATTCTTCTGGTTTTGAAGAATTTAGTAGTGGTGCATTAACAGACCAAAATGCAGGTTATGGCATCGCTCCTGGTTATGGTACCGACCCAGATGCACTCATCACAGAAATTTATTTAGCAAGACAAAGATATGGAGGCTTCTTAGATGTAAGAGTAAGAGAACTCGCGTGTTGTATTCAAGCAGTTTTTACGCTTTATGATAATGATGGCAATATTCGTCATCAAGTTATTAAAGGCTGTGAACCACAACTAGTAGAACTACAAGCAAAAGTTATATTACAAGGAGCATTTGATGATACTGCCGGCGCAATGGATGACAATTTACGAACCGAAAGCCTTATCCCAGAAATAGATCCCTATGGAAGTGGAAAAAGCATTATTGGGCAAGATTTTGTATTAGCAGAAAAAGGAGTAAATTCTATTGTGGATTGGGTGCAAATAGAATTAAGAGATAAGTTAGATCCATCAATTATCATAGCTACTCATTCGGCTTTGGTACAAAAAGATGGAGACATTGTCGATGTTGATGGAGCATATCCTATAAAAATTCCATGTATCAATTCTGGAGAATATCACATCGCAGTGCGCCACCGCAACCACCTAGGCGTAATGACTCAAGTCCCCATACAGATAGATTAATAGGTATAACCAAAATATCGAATTTCACGAGCGAAGATAGTGCTGATTAATTCAGCCTCTTCGCTCGTCAATATTGCTCGATAGGGCCGTTTATCTTTTCTAGCACCACTTTTGGCTTTATAACTTGGCAATTGAAGTACTTCCTTCAGACCAAGTCGCTGGCTAATATCCTGCAAAGCAGCCTCCTTATTTTCCAATTGATAAACCTTATCAACTGCCAAGATGCCACCTTTGGTGTAGAGTTCAAAACCGCGTACTTGTCCCGCCTTGCCTGATACAATAAATTCTTTAATAGTAGGATAAGTCTTTTCGTCACCTACCCAATAGTACCAAGAAATCAACTTATCCCAGGGATTGCGCTCGAAGCAAAATTTGAAATAAGAATCCCAAATCGCAGGTGCTATATATTCCTGAATATCCGAGGCTGGCATGTGATTATAAAAGCGTAATCGTTCTTGTTTCACGAGCAGGCGCACCCAATCGAGGCGCGTATACCTAGAGAATGGAAGATGATGATTTTGCGCTACTTTATAGCCTAAATCACCACGCACCACTTCATCTTTCGGACTTATAGGTGTGATAATATCCTCTTCTCCACAAATGCCTGATAGAGCAATTTCCATAGAAGTTCCTGCGGTTTTCTCTGTCTTTATAAAAATAAATTTATGCTTATGCGAAATAATCATAAAACTGCTGATTTTTTTACTTGCCTGTTGCAAGCAGGTATGGCGATTTGTTTATTAAGCATTCAAATAAGGAATTTGTAAAAAGCAAATCTTCCATTTCGACAAAATATTAAAGAACTAAGTCATTCATTTTAAACGTGTTCTTTAATACTTTGGAAATGGAAATGGAAGATTTGTTTTTTACAAACTGCTAGCATACTTTTGAGCGATGAATTTGCTGCAAAATACAATAAAGCGTATTCAAGATGCACTATCTAGTAGACCAAATTTAAGAAAAGTTACGGATAGTGTTTTTTGGCTTTTTTTAGATAAGATTATTCGGCTTTTTGTGGGGCTTTTTGTGGGCGCATGGCTGGCACGCTATTTAGCCCCCGAATTATATGGTATCTACCATACTGCCTTTTCTTTCTCTGCCCTCTTTGGCATTGTCGCAGGGCTAGGGCTTCGGCGCGTAGTAGTGCGGGAACTCGTAAATCATCCTGAACAAAAAGAAGCAATTCTTGGTAGTACCTTTAGTCTCTTGACTATTTCTGGCACGCTATTTTGGGGAGTTACCGTACTCTCTGCGGCTTGGTTCTATCAGGATGATTGGTTGCTTTTTTGCATCATTGCTATCATAAGCATGCGCTTCATCTTCTTGGCTTTTGAAAATATTATTCACTTTTTTGAAGCCGAAACTCAGCTCAAATATACGGTCTATGCTACCAGTATAGCTTATCTCATTAGCAATACGATTAAAGTGCTTCTAATTATCATGGAAGCCGACTTAATCGCATTTGCAGCTTTGTTTGTAGTAGATAGTATATTAGGTATGATAAGCTTGATTGTTCTTTATCATAAAAAAGGATACCGCCTTTTTAATTGGACATTTAGTAGAAAAATTGCGACACAACTGCTGAAAGATGGTTCACCGCTCATTTTTGCAGGGCTAATGGTAACTGTGAACGCTCGCATCGACCAAATCATGCTCCGCGAAATGACGGATGCTACTCAAGTAGGCATTTATGCAGCAGCCGTTCAGTTACTGAGCATTTTATTTTTTGTGCCAAATATTCTTAAACAGTCCTTATTCCCAAATATCGTAAAAGAACATGCCAACAATACACAAGCCTTCTATGAGAAGTTAGAAATCATGCTCAACATGCTCTATGGCTTTTCCTATATTGCCATTATAGGGCTGTTTTTATTCGCTGATTTTATTATATTTTTTCTTTTTGGCGAAGCCTATGCTGCTTCTGCTGCACCATTGAGAATATTATCCGTGCTGCTCTTATTTATCAGTATCAATGCCGTAAAAAACAGCTATCTTATTATTCATAACTGGACACGCCTAAAACTTGTCTTTTCTATTATTGCAGCCACCACCAATGTAGGCATCAATTTAATCCTCATCCCAAAATATGGTATTCTTGGTGCATGTTACGCCTCTTTACTTTCTTATGGAATTTCTGCGTATTTTGCGACTTGGTTATTTCCTGAATTAAATACATTTAGTCACTTGATGACGCGTTCTTTATTTTTAACTCGACTACGAAAATTATTCTCTTGAAGCAAATCAAACAACTCATAAAATTAATCCTCGCGTACGCATATGCTTTAGTACATCCAAAACTAAAGGAACACATGAACACTGCGAAGCCTATTTTTATAGTTGCTTGCGGACATAGCGGTACATCTCTGCTCCTTGCCATGCTCGATAGTCATAGTGAAATACAGGCAATAGGAGAAGAAACCCAAATCTTACAATTTGAAACAAACCCTAGCGTCATTCGATGGAAATTCCATAAGAAAGTAAACGATTTTAAAACAAGCCGCTGGGCAGAAAAAACACCCCGTCATGTCCATCATATCGGGAAGCTGCTCGAAGTCTTTCCTACTTCAAAAATTATCATTATGCTACGTGATGGGCGTGATGTAGCCTGTTCCATTAAGAAACGCTATGGCGATTTTGATAGAGGGCTTAAGCGTTGGGTAGCCGACAATGAAGCCGCCCTACCCTATTGGTCACATGAGCAAACGCATGTCCTGAAACTAGAAGATTTACAAACACAAACAACCAAAACACTGCAAAATTTAATGGCGTTTTTGGAACTTCCTTTTGAGGAAAATTTATTAACTTTCCACAAAGAAAAGCGTTTCTTTTATGATAAAAAAATAAGTTACTCCGAAGGAGATAGTGGGGAAGCAGAACACTCTCAACGACGCAATTGGCAAATCAATCAGCCCTTACAGAAAAGCACTTCACGTTGGCAGCAAGAAATGACCGTAACAGAAAAAGAAGCCTTTAAAGAACAAGCTCAAGCACTTTTAGAGCGTTTCAATTATGCAGATGATTCCAATTGGTAAGCCTTTTTTTTTATAAATACATTTTCCAAATGAAAAATCAAGAAGACAAACTTTCAAGTGAAGAACAAATAGAATTGGAGGAACAAAATGCTATAAAATCAGTAAAGAAGACTAAGAAGAAGCTCAATATGTCCACCATAATTGCATTGATAGCCGTATTGATAAGTTCTATTTCTGCATTCATAAGTCTTTATGAGGCAAGGGTCTTATCCGACCAAAAAGAAGCAAGTGTATGGCCTTATGTGGAAGCAAAAAGTAATACGAGTTATAAATTGGAAATGAAAGACTCCATACATCGGCTAACAGAAGCTACGTATCTATACCAGATAGAAAACAAAGGCGTAGGGCCAGCTATACTTAGTGAGGTGAAATATATATTTGATGGAAATGAAATTTCGAATTGGGGACTCAAGCTCGCCATGCTTAATAAATTTAGCGAAACAGTGCCTAATGTAGAAATAATTCAACGTAATAATAATCCTATTCAAGACTATATTCTTGCGCCTGGAGAATCCGTAGAGGTGGCTTCCATCCAAATCAAAAATAATTCTGATACCTTAGATTTTAATACTTTTGTAAATACAATACCTTATCACTTAGAATTTTGTTATTGTTCTATTTATGGGGATTGTTGGAAATCAATTAAGACTACAGTTACTAAAAATAGTGCTTGCAGCATTCGAGAAGAAATACGATAAATTTCATGAAAACAATCAGCGAAATAATACGAAATCGTCGGTCTATCTCTCCAAATATGTACTTGGATAAACCGATAGAGCGCGCCATTTTGGAAGAGATTCTAGAAAATGCGAATTGGGCACCGAATCACCGAAAAACCGAACCTTGGCGTTTCAAAGTCTTTCAAGGGGCTGCCTTGCAACGACTCAGCGATTATCTAGGTGACACCTATGAAAGGGCTATGCCCGCAGGTAAATTTTCAGAAATGAAGCTCAAGAAAACCCGTCAAAAACCACTGCAATCTGCTTGTGTCATTGCGATTTGTATGCAGCGCGATCCGCAGGAACGTTTGCCAGAATGGGAAGAAATAGCAGCTGTAGCCTGTGCCGTACAGAATATGTGGCTCACCTGCACCGAATATGGCATTGGAAGTTATTGGAGTTCGCCTGCACTCATCACCAATATAGCTGCTAATGATTTTCTGGGACTACAAGAAGGAGAACGCTGCTTAGGGCTGTTCTATATGGGCTATGCCAAAGAAGATGTCCCTCTAAGCAGCGCACGCCAATCTATCGCGGATAAGGTGGAATGGCTGGAGTAACCTTATATCAAACTTTCTCCTATTATTTCAAAACTTTCTTGCAGTGCTTCAGCTAGGAGTTCGCGCTCTATATCCGTGAATTCTTCTTCGGTTTTTGTTTTTATTTCTTGATAGCGTTCTTCGACTTTAGCTTTCACTTGCTCTTGTTGTTCCTCCGTCAAAGCCTGCTCACTATCAAAACCTAAGTCCTCCTCTATTACTTTGAGTACAAAAAGGCGAAGATGCTTTTTATACAATTCTTTAGGCGAAGACCGTCGATCTACTTCCTGCATAAAAGCAGCAATATCTTCCTCCGACATCTTCTCCATCTCCTCCCAAGTAGGGGCTTCTAAAATAGGTTTATAGTCTTTATCAAATAGAAACTCTGGATTTCCATGATGGCGAATTAAAGCGATGATACTTTCTACTAAACGAAACATGCTTTCGCGCTCCTCCTCTTCTAGTGGCTTCTCCCCTTCTGCATTGAGTGTTTTTTCTATCGAAACTACGATATCCTCCACAAATTCATCATCATAAACCGCTTTCAAGTCATCGAAAGTGCCACCAAGGACTTGATGTATCTTATCAGCAGCCATCAATTGGAACATATATTCCGTCCCTGTTTCATCATCATCCTCTAATTTATCAAACTCCTCAAATCGCTGATAAGCTTCTGGACGTGTAGAGTATGGGTGATTTCGAATGTATTCAGGACTAAACATTTCATCATCTTCCTCCATATCTATATGCGCCATGAAGTCGTAATTCCCTTCCCCTACCTTATCATTTAGAGTCTTCAAAACGCGTCCTACATTATCATTAGGCCCAGAAGAATAGAAAGGCTTTCCATCTTTCCCAAATTCAATATCCATATATTCTATTTCATCTATATCATCTAGAATATACTCTGTGATAGCAAAATCTTGAGGTGGCGCAAAGCCTAAATCTTCGGCATACTCAATTGCTCCATAAATCAGATTAAAGGCTAATTGCGGGTCACAATCTATGAGTTCCTCTTCGCCATGAGCGAACTGTTGCTCAAAACTAGACATCATTTCTTCAAACTCTTCTGAATCTATATCATGCCGATAAAAAGTATCTTTCAATCCCAAGCACCAACTATCTACCATATAAAACCCAATAATCATTTGCCCATTGGTGCGTTTTCGCATAACCATGACTTGCGTATTCCCACGCTCCTCCCAACCAGAAATAATTTTACACTCCACAGGAAGCTTCCGTGCCACTTTCTTGATATAAGCTTTCGGACTAAGCTTTACTTGTTGTGGACTTTTTCCTTTCTTATTTCTGTTTTTTTTACTCTTTGCCATCGCACTTTTTTGTTACAACAAACTGCTTA
>CALGLY010000073.1 GCA_937959095.1 uncultured Saprospiraceae bacterium | reverse complement strand
GCTTCAAAAATAATCTAATCCAAACTATAATAATAGTGTAGTTAAACGGAAGCAACATAACACCTCGTTTTGGATTAGCTTATTTTTGCCCTTTCACTTAATCGACTCCATCAAGGTTCTTTTTTTATTTTCATTTTTATTCTAATTTTCATTCTCCCTTTAGGTTAGCATCAGCATTTCTTCCTCACGCGCGCTATAGTGTTCTTCTAACTTATCCAGGGTAGCAAAAAGTTCCTCCGGATTGTAATTCGTAACTAACTCGCTGCGCCAATACTTAATATTCCGATAGCCTCTGAAATAATTGGTATAGTGTCTGCGCATTTCTACGACTCCAATATGCTCACCTTTCCACTCGATAGAGTGTTTTAGGTGTTGTCGTGCTGCAGCTACGCGTTCACTAATCGTTGGCTTCGCTAAGATTTCGCCCGTTTCAAAGAAGTGTTTAATTTCCTTAAAAATCCAAGGATACCCAATAGCAGCACGCCCAATCATAATACCATCCACGCCATAGCGATTCCGATATTCGAGGGCTTTTTGTGGACTATTTATATCACCATTTCCAAAAATAGGAATATGAATACGCGGATTTTCCTTGATCTTCCCGATGAGTGTCCAATCTGCTTCGCCTTTATACATCTGCTTGCGCGTGCGTCCATGTATCGAGAGGGCTTTGATGCCTACATCTTGTAAGCGTTCTGCCACTTCGTCTATGAACATCGTTTTGTCATCCCAGCCGAGGCGCGTCTTTACTGTCACAGGCAGATTGGTAGACTTTACGACGGCTTCGGTGAGTTTCACCATGCGGGGAATATCTTGCAAGATACCCGCGCCTGCCATTTTGCACACGACCTTCTTCACAGGACAACCAAAGTTGATATCCAGTACTTCTGGCTTTGCTTCCTCCACAATTTCTGCAGCGCGCATCATCGAGTCCAACTCTGCACCAAATATCTGAATACCAATGGGACGTTCTTCATCATAAATATCCAATTTCTGGACACTCTTTGTCGCGTCGCGTATCAGTCCTTCTACTGAAATGAATTCCGTATACATCATATCGCAGCCCTGCTCCTTGCATAAAGCACGGAAGGGCGGATCACTCACATCTTCCATTGGTGCGAGTAATAACGGGAATTCGCCAAGATCTACATTTCCTATTTTTACCATCTGTATCGGTGCTTTTAAAAACCGCTTGCAAAAATACGGTCTTCCTTACTAAGTTGCTTGAAATAAAAGCTTTTTTGCTAGAAATAAATTACGTATCCTATTTTTAGCTCCTTTTACGCAGTTTAGAAATCATTAAAAAGAAAAGAATTTGCAGCTTTACTTAGATTTTACAATTCCTTATCTTGTATATTAGCCATTCCGTTTACTATTGTGGCATTGTATATTTCACAATTTTAATTTTAAACGCAGAGTCGCAAAGGAACACGAAAAAAATAAATAAAATAATACGCAGTAATGAAAGCCTTCCAACTCTTCCTTTTTTTAATCTGCTATAGTTTCAGCACAAGCATAGCGCAGCAGTCGCTGTTACAATCAGGTCCAATGCTAGGCTATGCAGAAATGACCGAAGTCCTGCTTTGGGTACAAACTAAAGAAGCCGCCGAAGTGCAGTTCCTTTATTGGATGAAAGATAGCTTACCGATACAGAAAAGTAGCACACCTATACAGCTAACAACCGCTAAAAATGCTTTCACCACGAAAGCAGTAATTCCCGATTTAGAGCCTGGCATACAGTATGAATATGAGGTATTAATAAATGGCAAACAGCTTGTATTTGACTATCCTACCGAATTTAAAACGCAAAGCTTGTGGCAATGGCGCAGTAGTCCACCTGATTTTCAAATTGCAGTAGGAAGTTGCGTTTATGTGAATGAGCCAAAATATGACCGCCTAGGCAAGGGCTATGGGGGCGATTATTATATTTTTGAGTCGATGCAAGCAATGCGTCCTGACTTGATGGTTTGGCTAGGCGATAATACCTATTTCCGAGAAGTAGATTGGTATACGCGCAGCGGTATGCTGCATCGCTATACCCATACGCGCTCACTTAAAGAGATGCAAGCTTTTTTAGCCTCTACTTCTCATTATGCGATTTGGGATGACCATGATTATGGACCGAATGATACCGATAGAAGTTTTATTCACAAAGATAAAGCAAGCGAGGCATTTGAGTTATTTTGGGGCAATCCTACCTTTGGTATACCACAGGTAGAAGGTGGTATGACGACGCAATTTCAATGGAATGATGTCGATTTTTTCTTGCTCGATGATCGCTATTTCCGTAGTCCGAATGAATGCAAAGGCTGTGAACGAACTATCCTCGGCGAAGCACAGCGCGATTGGTTGATAGATGCCTTAACAACAAGTAAAGCAACCTTCAAAATGGTTTCGGTAGGAGGACAAGTCCTAAATACGGCTGATGTGTTCGAGACCTACACACATAAGCATAAGAAAGAGCGCGACTATCTGCTTCGCAGAATTGAGGAAGAAGGTATTAAAAATGTCATTTTTTTGAGCGGAGACCGCCATCATACCGAATTGAACAAACTTACCAATGCCAAAGGAAACAATATCTATGACTTCACGGTTTCCCCTTTGACTTCGGGGTCGGGCAGTTCCCGTTCTGAAACAAATGACAATCGAGTAGATGGTACTTTGACCGTACAACGTAATTTTGGCATTATGGAAATAACAGGATTACGAACAGAACGAAAATTGACTTTCAAAGTATTTGATAGTAAAGGAAAAGAACTTTGGTCGCGTAATATTGAGGCGCAATAGGATTAGACCTTTTTTATTGAACCATATAAGTAATACTTATATTCTTCTTAAATGTCCTTAT
>CALGLY010000072.1 GCA_937959095.1 uncultured Saprospiraceae bacterium | reverse complement strand
ACCGCCTAACACTACGGCTACTTCGCGAGAAGGTTGTCGGTTCAAATGAATTTTAGCCGACAAGGATGCTAGGTTTTCGCGATACGTCCCTTGAAATTGGGCTGTACCTCTTGCTAATATATCAAAGTTTCCAGCTACCATAAGCGTCGCTAACACATAGCCCGAGTAGCGCATATCCAGACGAATATCTTCATCTAGGTTGAACGCTTCGTTGGGCTGCGTGAGGTGATACGCGCCTAAGCCGAAATCTATTTTTGAACGCTTTGTCAGGCGATGTGCATCAGCAGGTTGTATTCTAAAATTCAATCCTGCTGCAAAATCAGGGTTAAGCGAATTCGTCTTATCAAAGCTTTCTACTCCGATAGTAGGATCAAACTGTTGTCCATTGAATTGCTCATCGAACGTAAGATTAGCCGTATTAAATGCCCGCTGTGCAATGCCTACACTCGCTCCGAGCGTGGCGAAAACAGTAGGAGCAAGCTGTCGCGAATAAGATCCCGTGACTCCAATATTAGTACGACTTAGTTCCGATGTTCCTGCTACATCGTAATTAAATAATAGTCCCACTGCAAAGTAGCTACTCTTTAATCCTTCATAGTAGAATTTCTTTTCTACTGCGCCTGAAAATGTCAGATAATCCACTGGGACATCTTCCCACTGGCTATTATAATTACCTATAAATCGAATATCTCCGCTATAAATACCCGCCAAGGCAGGGCTTAAGTTTAGAGGAGAGTGATAGAATTGCGAAAAGTGCAAATCTTGGGCTTGTAGTGTGCTTGCAAAACCAATTGCTGCCAACACTAACCACCGCGTTACAATTTTAGGACTCCAAATCATCATCATTGTGTAGGATTACATTTGTTAGTAAGTAATAAATAAATGGAAAATTGATAATGGAAAATTGATAATGACTTTATCTTTTATTATCCATATCACTTCACATTTAATAAGGGGATAATTGAATTTTTTCTTCTGTAAAGAAACTCCTATTATTCACTTATCCGGTGTTGGTATAGTAAAATGAATTAGACTGCTCTAAAACTTACTCTGGAATATGTATTTAAATAATTGTATCCTTTAGGCTATTTTTTTCCTAAATCATACACTTAGGCAACGTACACGTTCACTACCTATGCTACTTGAGCGAATCAAGTATCAAGAGATTAGATTAAAGAGCGTCCTAAATACTATTACAAAAAAGCACTAATTTTCTTACCTAATATTCAGGAATAGAGGGGGCAGATTATCAATAATCTGTTTCCTGAATGCATCTAACTATTTAGTATATCATACAAAAAGTGTGTTGCTTTGGTTTCGTACGATACGTTTTATACCTATTTATAGTTAGATAGCGGAAATGTTCTCTCAAGTATGGGATAGCTTAGTTAGCCAAGTTAGTAATGTCGGGTAGCTTGACTAACTACTTAGAAATAGTTGCAATTATGCATATGCCATCAAATCTATTTCTTCAATTTTCCTCTTTTTGAAAAAATTTTCTTCAAAAAAATAAAATTCAAATAACTACTTATATTTAATTACGAGTGCTTATTTTAGTTGTTTCAACATTTAACACCAGTAATACACATTTATTTTTTTAATATAAATAATTATACATCCTCAAAGTTCAATTTAAATATAGGTTTGTGGCAAGACAAGCTGCATAATTTTCATAGCCTCATATTATATAATTTTATACGTCGAAGATCGGTAAATGCTTCATTGGTAGCAGTCTGTATTATGAAAGGCTAGCAACTTATCCTAAAATGGGACAGATGAGCTATGGAACGGTTAGGACTAATCACTTCTTGAAAAAAGGAATGTGCTTTTTTAATAAAAATGAAAATGAAAGTAAAAATGAAAAATTGCTTCTACACTTCATTTGATTCTTTTAGGAACAAGACATAATTCTCAATCTTTATTTAATGCATTACTCTTTTTCAGAACTGATTGCCCTCTAGAATTTAGTGTTTCTGTTTTTCCAAAGCAGATAAAATTTCTTTGGGTTGCTCAAGAATGAAGTCTGGATGATGCTGTTCCAAGAGCAGCCGGTGGGCTTGTCCCCAAGTGACCGCGCCACATTGTAAGCCGACTTTTTTGCAGGCTACAATGTCCCGTACCTCATCACCTATATAAAGAATTCTCTCTTTGGCTAGGTCATACTTTTTCAGGATACGGCGTAGTTTTTTATCTTTTTTCTGGAGTAATCGACTCCCCTGTATGAAATCGAAGTACTGAATTAGGCGGTATCGCTCCAAGAAATCCCGTGCATTTTGAGTACTATTGGAAGTGACTACGCCAAGGCGAATTCCTTGCTGATGCAAGGTCGCTATCAGTTCAGGAATACCTGAAAAAATTTCTATTTCCTCCTTGCGGGCTTTCATCAGGCGTTTCGCACGAAAAAGGATGAACGGAAACTTTAAAGGTGTGATACCAAACTCTCGAAAAAACTCCGTAGGTGGGCGCATTCGGTATTCATCTACTCTCGTTTTATCTACTTTTTTGCAGTTAAATTTTTCTGCAATGTCTTGGTTGTAAATATCCACTATCAAAGCCATTGAATTCGCCAAGGTGCCATCGAGGTCAAAAATTACCCATTCTATTTTATTCATCTTTTTTAAAAATCAAAAGCTTGCCAAACTGTTTCTTGTGGAATAGGCGCACAAAGTTCTATCCGTTCATTAGAGGTAGGATGCGTGAAGGATAGCTTCCAAGCATGTAAGTGAATCGAGCGATCGGAATTACTTCTGCGAAAACCATATTTCACATCGCCTTTCAAGGGCGAACCAATAGTCGCCAACTGCGCTCGTATCTGATGGAAACGCCCCGTAATTGGCTTCACTTCGAGCAGATGATACCGCTCGATACTCGCCAACCAACGATACTGCAATTCGGCACGTTTTCCATTTTTAGTCTCGCTTTTCAGTACCCGCGCCTTATTGGTTTTAGCATCTTTTTCTAAAAAATTAATAAGTGTCCCTTCTTTTTCTTCGGGGAGTTGCTGTACCACTGCTAGGTAGGTTTTTTCGATGCTACGGT
>CALGLY010000071.1 GCA_937959095.1 uncultured Saprospiraceae bacterium | reverse complement strand
TTAACCTTTCTTTAAAAAAGAAGATTTTACAGGTTTCAAATCTATAAACTCCCAAAAAGCGAAGGTTTCCAACGCGAAGGAATCAGGTTGAAATGTTCTTTTTCTTGCTGTTCTTTCCGAAGAAAAACGACTCCACAGAAGAATAAATCAATCGTTAGCGTCACTTTAGGGTGTGCTTTTATGGCATCCCAAGCGGCTTCCATTTCATCCGACCAATGAATATCATCGAAGACAATGACGGTATCATTATGAGCATATTGCAAGCATCGTTCGAAGTAATCTAAGGTAGGTGCTTTGCGGTGATTGCCATCTATGAAAGCATAATCTAGCCGTCCAATTTCGGGGAGTACAGTATCTAAGACTTGCTCGAATTGTCCAATTTTTAGCTTAATATTTTCGACTTCCATTCGCTTGAAATTCGCTTGTGCTAAAGCTGCCGTATTCGGGCAGCCTTCTATCGTATAGATGTCTGCATTGCGAGCAGCGGCTGCATGATAGAGTGTGGCAAGCCCCAAGGAAGTACCCAATTCGAGTATCGTTTTGGGTTTGTATAAATCAATGAGGCGAAACAGCATTTGGCAGAACGCGGGTGACGTAGCGGCGGATTTAGCGATACTTTGCACACTGCGCGTTTTGGCACTATCTACCTGTGAGCCTGCTCCGAAATCGGTAACTTGTATCGTTTTACGGTTCTTTAGCAGCACCTTTCGCAAATTTTCTAGTTCATCGAAGGCGTAGAAGAGACGGTCATCTTCTAGTACGTGCTTAGAAAATTCAAACACAAAGGGCGAATGCACCCGATAATAATTTTGCGCTTTGCTATAGTAAGCGAGGTAGCGCGTTAGTAGCTTGATTCGTTTTTGCAAAGTCTTCTTTTTCTTGTTAAATCGTGGAATTGTTTTTATGAATTGATTATGCTTTGAAGATTTCTTAGTATGTCGTGTTCATTTTTTTCTTGATAAAAAAACGAACCAAAAAAATCAAGACTGTATTTCTTTGCACCCCATCCGCTTTGCGGTTCATTCACTCAAATATCCTCTGGGATATTCAAGTTCATTCATGCTCCAAAAGCGACAAAAAAGCTAAATCCTACAAACTCGCTTTAACGAATAGTTTTGCTAGCAAATCATATTTATTGAATGCGTTCATTTCTTTTTCATGGACTGTTTTTTAGCTCAAACAGTGTAGTATTTTTAACGCTTTTTTCTCCCTTTTTCCACTAAAAGAACTAAGGTCGAAAAAAGAGAAGTTCATGTACTTACATAAGATCAGTTATAAACAGCAATTTCATACTCAACAATTCTAGAATTAGTAAAACACAAAGATAGGTAGGCTTGGTGAATAAATTACTGCTTTTTTTGGCGATAAAGATTTGAAAAACAAAGTACTGTTAAGTCTCACCTCTCAAATCTATTATCTCACATCTATTTCTCCAGTTTCAGGCTCTAATTTTCGTTTTAAGTAGGGATAAGCAAAAACGGCTAATAAAATAACGACCACTCCGATATAGAAATTGGTAGAAAGTTCTTGGCTATCATTTAGCATGAAATAGGCCAGCAAAATACCATAAACAGGTTCTAAATTGATAGTCAGACTAGAGGCAAATGCCGAAAGGTGCTTCAAGGCTTTCAAGGAAAGCGCGAAGGCTAGGGTAGTACAGATGAGGGAGAGTACGAGTAGGTAGCCCCAATCGTGTGTAGTCGGTTTCAGGTCGGTTAAATCTTCCAGAAAGAATGGCAGTAATAAACTCAAAAATAACCACGCGCTACTCAATTCCAAGAAGGTGATACTATAAGGTTCGGCTTCGTCGATGAGTATTTTATTGAAAATGCCAAAAAGCGTTGCCAATAAAGAAGCGGCTAAACCAACCCATACGCCGAGCATCATTTCTACTTGTATCCCATTCACTACCAATGCCATGCCTGGAATAATGAGCATACCCAGTGCGACTTGATAACCCTTGATGCGCTCTTTCAGGAAAAGTGGTTCTAGGAAAGCCGCAAAGAAAGAACTGGTAGCCATGCAGACGAGGGAAATGGACGCATTGGCGAGTTTTATTGCCCCATAAAAGCAAATCCAATGCAGCCCCACGAGTACGCCAATGCCCATAAATTGCAAAATACGCTTGCGTGGCATCGTGCGAAATAGGTTCACTACATTGATAAGAAATAATAAACTCACACTCGTAATGAGTACGCGCCACCACACTAAATTGAGTGCGGATAAGCTAATCAAATCACCTAGAATGGCCGTGAAACCATAGGCGAAAACAGCGATATGTAGTTGGATGTAGGCGCGTGTCGTAGCGTTCACAATAACGGTTTTGTTTTGAAGGCGGAAAGGTAGTTATTTAATCCTATTCTTCTTCATAGTCGTCTTCCTCATCTGTATCTAGCTGATCCACTAAGGATAATACCCAATTGATGACTTTAGGGCTTAAATATTTAGCAATGCCTGCTTTGCGTTGGGCTGTTTTTAGGATATTGATGTTTTTGTAGCTAAAGTTTCGGTCTTCTGCTATTGCTATATATTCATCCCACTCATCAGCGGAAATCATATTGAATAAACCTTTCATTATGTCTAGGTCAGTAGGATCGTTGAAATCGTATGTTGGCATATGCTTTTTTTTAGATTCCAAATGTAAGCAGCTTGTATCATAAAGCAAATTTTGATGGCTTTCTTTGTTTCTTTTTTAGCGAGAAAAAGGGAATAGTAGGAATGAAGGTTAAATAAGTATTAAAGTTTGGACAAAGCTCCTCTAGTGGATAGTCATCTATCCAAAGAAGAGGGTTTTTATTTTGTGCTTGTTTTATTCTTTTTTCTCAATTTTAGGCTTCATTTTCGCCTTTTTCGTTGATTTTTTGACAATTGGGTGCCGAATCCGAGGCGTAAATTTCCTGTCTTTTGTACGTCCCCTGCCTTTATTTGCAGTTTTGGGTAGAAAAGGTGTTGAGTCAAAAGTCAAAAAAAGGTCTTGTGCTGCCTGCCGAACCTGATTAGGGCTTAGACAAGCCATTTCTTTCTGGTCCTGTTGTGAATCAGTTTTGGACTCCTTGTATTGCCGCCACTTCTTAGGTTGATACGTTACCTCTTCCTTAGCAGTAAACAAGAGCCAAAACGCCATCATGACGACGACCAACCAATTATCGGGCACTACGGTGAAAAGTGTGGGTTAAATAAAATTCCTAAATTTGCCCTATGCAAATTAATAACTTTTACGAGCAGATATTAGGTATTAAAAAACCTTGGTTTATCACAGATGCAAAAATAGACGAAAGGGATAAAAGTGT
>CALGLY010000070.1 GCA_937959095.1 uncultured Saprospiraceae bacterium | reverse complement strand
AATTGATTTTTTTTTCTAGGTTTTCGCGTCTTTGCATCCTATAATAAACCCATCTTCTTCATTTCTACTTCCATGCGACTCTGTGCCTCTGCGGACATCTCATAAAGTGGCAAACGCAATCCACCTACTTCTTTGCCAAGTAGATTCATGGCAGTTTTTACAGGAATTGGATTGGTTTCATAAAAAAGGCTATGCACAAAGCCATTGCAGCGTAATTGTAATTCAAGCGATTCTGCAATATTTCCATCTAAAAAAAACTGCACAATGTCGTGCGTTTCTTTCGGCAATACATTCGCCAATACCGAAATAACACCGCTACTTCCAACAGACAACATCGGTGTAATAATATCATCGTTGCCCGATAGCATGGCAAAATCTTTGGCACATAAGCGACGTACCTCGCTTGCATAGCTAATGTCGCCACTCGCTTCCTTTACCGCTACAATCTTATCATTATAACTTAGGTGTACCATTGCTTCCAAGGGAATATTCATACCCGTTCTGCTTGGTACATTATAGAGAATAATAGGCGTATTGGTAGCATCTGCGATGGCTTCGTAATGCTTGATGATGCCTTTAGTATTAGTTTTATTGTAGTAAGGTGTTACGATGAGTAGTCCGTCCGCGCCTGCTTGTTCGGCACGCTGGCTAAGTTGGATAGCGCGTTGGGTTTCATTGCTTCCTGTGCCTGCTATTACAGGGATGCGCCCTGCTGCCATCTGCACACTTTTCTGTATGAGTTCTTCGTGTTCTTGTTTACTTAGGGTAGAGGCTTCGCCCGTAGTACCTGCTATTATCAAGGAATCGGTTTTGTTTTCGACATGGAAGTTTATCAAGCTTTCCAACTTATCATAGTTGATGCTCCAATCTTCCTTAAATGGGGTTACTAATGCCACGCCCGAGCCTTTCAAATTCCACTTCATTGTTTTCTGTTTTGAACTTTTCAAATTTAGAACGCAGAGACGCGGAGGCGCAGAGTTTTTTAAATATTGCTACGCGCTTCTCTGCTAAAAAAAGCAGGTTCTATAAATTTTATTCCTTTTTACAAAAGACCAATCTATATCCAATCTAGTTCCTTAACGGTCTTTTCATGTTCTATTTTACCTGTATGTTTAGTGGCTTTGGGCTCGAAGAGCATGACCCAGACTTCTTCGCCATTGGTGCTTGGTTTATGTTCTACTGTTTTCGGAACAATTAGGATTTCTCCTGCTTTGGTTTCCGTTTTTTTATCTCGAAATTCCATAAGTAGTGTCCCTTTCACTACCATGAACAACTCATCTTCTTCTTCATGACTATGCCAGATAAAGTCATCTTTCAGTTTGGCTAGTTTGACATATTGCCCATTTAGTTCTCCCACTATTTTGGGAGTCCAAAAGGCATTTATTTGTTCAAATTTTTCTTCCAAATTGAAATTTGCTATCATGTTTTTGATTTAGAATTTTAGACATTTAGAATTTTCAGATACCCAAATATCCATTAATAGCCCGAAGTCAAGTATAAATCTAGATCGGTACTATTAATGTGAAAGCGTCTTCCTAGATATTCATTTGTGAGTTTCCCTTTGTAAATATAAACGCCATTACGTAAGCCATGGTCATTGAAAATTACTTTTTCTACGCTCCCTGAGGAGGCTGCCTTGATTAAAATAGGAGTCAAAATATTACTTATTGCTATAGAAGAAGTCCGTGAAATTTTAGATGCAATATTTGGTACACAATAATGAATCACATCATGCTTGATGAAGGTCGGCTTTTCATGCGTAGTCACTTCAGAAGTTTCAAAGCAACCGCCTTGATCTATACTCACATCCACTATCACTGCGCCCGTTTTCATGCTGGCTACCATGTCTTCATTCACCACCATTGGAGTGCGCCCCGATTTGGAGTGAATAGCACCTATGACTACATCGGCATCCACGAGTTCGCGTTGCAAATAGACAGGATTTAGTACCGAGGTATATAATTGTCGCCCAATGAGTGATTGTAAACGACGCAATTTATAAATACTATCATCGAATACGCGTACTTCTGCACCTAGTCCTAGTGCTGTGCGGGTAGCATATTCCGCTACTATACCTGCACCCAAAATAACTACTTTAGCAGAAGGAACACCCGAAACACCACCAAGCAATACACCTGGCCCACCATTTGCTTTGGTGAGCAATTCTGCGGCTGTGAGCATAGCGCAAAGCCCAGCCTGCTCGCTCATAATACGTACTACAGGAAAACCACCACTTTCATCCTTCATGTATTCCATCGCTAGGGCAATGACGCGCTTGCGTTGCAATTCCTTGATATAATCTGCATTGATGATAGGGAGTTGAAGCGGCGTAATCAATAGCTGATTTGGCGACATCAATTTGATTTCATCGAGGGTAGGGGGAGCTACTTTTATGATGGTACTCGCTTTGTATACTTTTTCTTGACTATAGGCAATTTCTGCACCTACTTCCGAATAATCATGATCTGAAAAGTGTGATTTTTCTCCGGCTCCTGTTTCTATCATCACTCGGTGTCCGCGTGATATTAGCGTCTGAACAGAAGATGGTACTAAAGCCACTCGATTTTCTTGGATAATGCTTTCTTTCGGTACGCCTATGAATAATTTCTTCGGCTTTTCGGCTACTTTCAATAGCTCAGTTTGTGGCTGAAACTGCTCATTCATCAAGCTTTCAGGTATGTGTACTTTTTGCTTAGAATCTCCCATGATTTGATTTTATCTCTATTCTTTGGATTACCCATTTTTGTATTTCTTTGCAAAGAAAGAGCTACAAAAGTACCAATTTTCGACTGGAATCTTCCATAGGTGTGATGTGAATTCGTGCGACTTCCGTTGGGAGGATGGGTTCTAGGAGTTCTGCCCACTCTATGAGGCAATAATTATCATCATAGAGATAATCTTCTATCCCAATATCTAGGGCTTCTTGTAGACTGTCCAAACGATACAAATCAATATGATAAATTTTGGCAGATGTTTCGGGAGTTGTTGAATAGAGGTATTCATTCACTAAAGAAAAAGTGGGGCTTGTCACAGTATCTTGCACGCCAAGTGCGTGGCAAAAGGCTTTGATGAAAGTGGTTTTACCTGCTCCTATTTCTCCATAGAAAAGGAGTTTTTTGCGCCCATTAAGAGCGGCTATTACTTGTGCCACAGTATTCTCTAATTGCTCTAAGGATTGCATACGATATTCCATAGTACAAAAATACAAGTTCAAGCAGCAAGTTCAAGTGTATACGGTGCTATTTATCGTAGAACAAGTAAAATGGGCAGATAATTTAGAGCTTGTTGGGGAGGGCAGGAAGGAAAATCTCAACATGCTCTTATTTTTGTATGTTGCCTTATTCCCTTATCTACTCATATCTCAACGACTCTATCGGATCTAGGCTGGATGCTTTCACTGCGGGATAAAGCCCTGCAAATAAGCCTACTAATGTACAAACGATAAGAGATAGAATCATCCAATTCCAAGGAATAAGGAATGCTCCGCCTAGCAATGCTGTGACGATATTTCCGACAAGAATACCTAACACAATACCGATGATTCCACCAATTTGACAAATCAATACGGCTTCTACTAAAAATTGAGTAAGGATAATGCGACTACTCGCTCCTATTGCCTTACGCACTCCTATTTCTCGGGTACGTTCCGTCACAGAAACTAGCATAATATTCATCAGTCCGATAGCTGCACCTAGCATTGTAATGATGCCAATGCCTACCGCTGCCCAACGCAAATAATAGGTGTTTTCGCGGATGAGTTCGACCAAACGGTCATCTTTTGTCATTTCAAAATCATCGGCTTCATTGAGTTTTAAGCCGCGAATATTCCGGAAAAGCCCTGTAGCGGCTGCTAGTGCATTATCAATATCGGTAGTGGAATTGACGGCTACGGTGAGGGTATAATCCGTTTCGGCAGTGCCAAAAAACCGCTTGCCTGTATAGAGCGGAATAAAGACCATCCGATCACTACTTTCATTCATACTCGATCCTTTGGATTCTAATATACCAATGACTTTAAACTTTAAATTACCAACAGAAATAATTTGATTGAGCGCAGTTCTAGGCTTATCATTGAAGAGGGTTTTCACTATATCCATCCCGATGAGAGCTCGGTTGTTACTATTTTCAGTTTCTGTTTCAGAGAAGTTTCGTCCATGTCCAATCGTGTAGCCTTCTACATCCAAGGATTGGGCATCTATCGCCCGCACTGTTACATTCGGATTTGTTTTTTCTTCTTTATATCGAATTTCAGCCCGACCTGTACACCTAAAATTGACTGCGGTATTCGCTGGAAAGGTATAACGATCCTTGAATTCCATTGCTTGCTTATAAGTAATTGGGTCGCCACGCTTGATACTTTTGCCACCCTGTCTACCGCCAAAACTACGTCCTGTGGGCACAATCGTGAAAGAATTCGCACCCAACTGCGAAAAATTGCTACTGATAGAATAAATCGCGCTATCAATAGCCGTGAGAATACCTACTAAAGCCATGATGCCCGTCGCAATGATGAGCAAAGTCAGGATGGCTCGCAATAGATTGGAGCGAATAGATCGTAGTGCTAGTCGGATGTTCTCTGAAAATGGCATAATATCTTGATTGAGATTGGAAAGGTACAGAAAAAAGAAAGCTTCCTCGGA
>CALGLY010000069.1 GCA_937959095.1 uncultured Saprospiraceae bacterium | reverse complement strand
TACACAGTACGATTATCACATCTTTTTCAGGATAATAAAGCATAGCATTTCCCGCGCCTAATGTCGCACCAAAATGCCCTATTCGATCTGGAAATATTGCTGAATCTGTGATTTCTAATCCTGCTCCTTGCCCAATATGTTCATAGCCTTTTCGGGTGTAATAAGTGAATTCATTCATAGCTTCGAAAGAAGTGCTAGAGATAAATTTGCCATGCACTAACGCTTCAAAAAAACGAAAATAGTCGTAAGGCGTAGCGATAATAGCGTCATGCCCAATATTCATATCGGCAAAGCGCGTCTCTAAAATGGTCGTATTTTGCAATTCTTTATTGCCTTTAAAATCTAAATAGCTATTCACTTTTCCAGCTGGTGATGGATAGTTTGACTCGTTTTTGTAGTAGGTATCGGATAGATTCAAGCCCTGAACAATATAATCCGAAAACAAATCTGCGTGCGTTTTATTGGGAACTACTTCATCAAGGAGTAGGGCCAGCAATACATAATTGGTATTACAATAGAAGGATTCTGTTCCTGCTTCAAATAGAGCGCGTTTTCCTTTGATATAACGCAACATCTCTTCAGTTGTAAGCTCCATTGTTAAATCATCGAAATAATCCATGAGATGCTCCAAAGTATAAAAATCAGGAATGCCTGAGGTATGATTCATCAATTGCTTAATCGTTACCGTTTCGCTATTTGCAATTCCTTCTAGCAAATCCGCAGATAAATAGCTTTTAATCGGCTCATCGATCTGAAGATAGCCTTCTTCCTGTAGTTTCATGGAGAGAGCAGCAAAATAGGTTTTAGCTAAACTTGCAGAGTGAAACAAGTTACAATTCTGCAAAACCTGCTTTTCTTCAATGTTTGCATAGCCTTCCGTTCCTGTCCAAAGTCCATGTTCAGGAGTCCAAACAAGCATTGCAACACTTGGCAAACCTGCAACTACATATTTTTCAAGTAATTCCTGAAATTCCTCATTAAGCGGATGTTCAGCACTGTTCGCAAACACATCAGAAGTGCATTCCTCTGTCTGAATCATCTGATTTTCTTTAGTACAAGTCAAAAAACAAAGGGGTAAAAAGAGCAGAATCCATTTTTTCATAATAGTCGTATTTAGCAAAGCGTTCTATAATTATTGAAGGGTATGACGGTAGCTTAATTGTAGAAAAGAAACAGGAAATAGCGGTAATAATACAGAATGAGGGATTTGTAGACCCCAACTATAGCGTAGCATAAAATGCTGCTTATTGCTAATTTGATACCCTAATCCGAAACCAAAATCAAGAAAAACAGATGGCTTTCCTAAGTCTGTTTTGGGAGTATATTCCCTATTTTCATTGAGTTCATAGAGTTGATAATTGGAAAAGGTGTGCAAATAGCCTAGCCCAACGTTTGTTTCCAATAAGCCACCCCATTCAAATTGTGGTCGATAGATGAAATCCGAAGAAAGATAAGCTCCCTTCTCTAGGCTTTTATGGTCATAAAAACCTAGGTCTATGCTTTGATAAAGATGCCGCTTAGCAGGATATTTTCGCTGAATACCTAACTCAAAGCCAGTATTGAAAGGCAGCTCTAATAAATTTGCAAAAGGAGTAGACACATTATGCTCTGTGATACCAATTTGCAAAATCAAGCCTTCATTTTGTTGCGCGTTTGCTACAGTTATGAAGCATAGGGTGCATAAGGATAAGAATAAAATTTTCATAGAATTGCTCACTTTCTTATGAATAGTAGAGTAGTATCATGCTAAGAGATGGCGATTTTTTTAAAAATGGTGGGAATAGTAAAATAAAACCTTATCGTCCCTTTTCTATTGCCTTTCAAAAGAAAAGGAAGAATCTCTTTTTCAATAACAGCTTTAAAGACACTTATTGGGTATCTTTTATATACCCAATAGATACTTAAAAGATATAAAGGAGGGGGTTGTGCGCAACTTGGTGGAGGATTGCTAAGCGTAAATAGAATATTTAAAATCAGTATTCATTTCTACAAAATAATAAGAATACTAAAAATTCAACATCACCTAAAACTATTGTTGTTTATACTTATTTATATGTTTTTCTTATTTATATGTTTGCAAGTGCTTTATAATCAGCGCTTTATAAGCTCAAAGGCAATGAAAAAGGGATGAAAGGCAATACTTTTAGGACAAAAGGCAATGCCTTTAGGATTAAAAGCAATAAAAAAGGGACACAAAGCAATAAATTTGGGATAAGGCAATAGAAAAAGGATGAAAGGCAATAACTTTAGGAGGAATTCCCCTCTTTATTCCCTATTTTTGTATTGTATTAGTATATAAAAGGTGTAAAAGGGGGCAAATACTCCTTTATTTCTTCCCTTTTCGTTCTAACGTCCCTTTTTTATTGCCTTTTAAAGTCGCACTGATTTTTTACAATTATGCCTAGAAAGAAAAAACTAACAAAACAGCAGAAGCGTAAAAAACAACTTCGCCTAGTCGTGAAAGCTAATCAGCTCGTGGAGGCAAAGTATATGTTTGACATCTGGGAGATGCGCTTTTTTCTGTCTATCGTGTCCGCTATCACCCCTTCCGATGAGGAAGATAAGGTCTATCGGGTGTGGTACCGCGATATTAAGAAAAATTTCCAAGTACGCTCCAATAGCTCTTATGATGCCTTGCGAAAAGCTGCCAATCGTTTCTTTGAAAAAACCGTAGTGATTGGGTACATGAAGGAAGGCTACGAGCGCGAAACGAAGTATCATATCATACAAGGCTTAGACTATCTGAAAGCAGGGCAGGGCGAAGGTGCAGCAAGCCAGGAGTATATCGACTTTCGGATAGATCCTGCTATTCGACCCTATCTTTTAGATTTCAGAAAACGATTTGATCCTACCCAAGATAGATATACGAGCTACGAATTGCGGAATGTCATCAACTTGCAGACCTACGGCATTCGGATATATGAGTTATTGAAACAATACGAAAAAATAGGACATCGCACCTTAGAAGTATCGACTTTGAAGGATTGCTTCAATATCACAGATGAATATCCACGGTTCACGAATTTTTATCAGATGGTGATAAAGCGATCTATCAAGGATATCAATGCTAAAACAGACATTACCATTCCAATTACTGAAATTGAAAAAATAAAAAAAGGGCGCAAAGTGCATGCCTTGCGTTTCCCGATACGCAGCAAATCGCAGAAAGAACTTGCTATACTACGCGGGGAGGCAGTACAGCAAACCCTATTCGATGACGTAGAAGTAGTGGAAGCGTCAGATACGAGTGAGGAAGCAAACCAAGTGGATGTTTTATTTAGCGAATTTGAACCGATTGTGGTCAAATCGTTTGGAGTCACGCCTTCTACTTTTTTTAAATTATTGAATACAGGAAAATATAAAAAAACGGATATAGAACAGGCAATCAGCGTGACACGCCGAGCGAAGTATAATCAGGAAATAAAGAAAAGCGTAGCGGGCTTTTTTCTGCATGCTCTGAAAGAAGGCTATACCGATGTGAAGGAAGAAGCCAAAAAGTCGAAGCGACAAAAAGCGCAGCAACAAGAAGGATTAGAAGTAGAACTTTCTGCGCTAAAAGATGAATTGGCGAAGCAAATAAATGATAAGATAAAGGAACTCACTGCCAGCGATGAAACGGTGACTTTGGAAGCAATAGATACCATCAAGTCGAATAGACTAACCGAAGCCTTGGTACGTGCGAAGGAAAAATCTATCGGGCGACCACTCGAATTGGATGATTATCGGAAAGATGAACGACTCCGCACGATGGTTATCAACACTATAATCCAGATACGCCGCGGTCAGTTCGAGGATATTTTGACGATATTCAATCCTAAAATTAAAGCCATAGAGCAACAAATTGCGGCTTTGTAATAGAGTGGGGTAGGGGAGTGCTCTTTTGTTTTATATATTTTCAGGGAGTCAAGCATTAACAAAAATGAAAAAACGAATTATTTACTTGTCAATTTTAATTTTTCCTTTTTTAGGAATGACAACAGTAAATGAATTTGTAAGATTACACACAAAAGTAGAGGGATATAATAGACAAGGAATAATAGCAATAAATCCAGTCAAAAAGCTAAAAGAAAGATGTTCATGGGCTTGTCATAATGATACAAACCATTGCAAAGAGGAGCATGTCAAATTAGCTAATCCTTATTTTGATAAGATTGATCCTATTTACTTTGGAATAATTAATACACTAAAATCGACGGGAAATTACGGATTGGCGAACATTATATTCCTAGTGATTCTACTTCCTTTACTACTATTTTTGCTTCTAGTGAAATCGGTCAATATGCAATTGGAAATAAATAAAATCAAGAATGAATGATTTAGTGAAATGGGGTTACGTATACTGTACAGACTTCATTATCAATCTTGCGAACATTTTTGATTTATCTTACTACGAGATAAACACCATAGTATTTTGCATTTTATATCCAGTAATACTACTGGGATTGATATCGATTTACCTAATTCAGAAAAGAAGATTGAAAAAAATAAAGCTAAGTATACACTCAAAATGAAATAAAAAATACTACCACTTATTACCATATAAAATCAGGAAAGGCTTCTTTTCAATTATTGCAAATCAAATAAAAACATGATAGCAGAATCAACAATCATCCAAGCAGCCAAACAACTACGTCAAGCCTCCGAAAGTGGACAAACTTGTGCGCCTATTCGAGAACTAATCGGAATGGAAGACATTGAAGCAGCTTATACCATTCAAAAAATAAATAATCAGCTACGCATAGATGCAGGCGCGCGCATTATAGGAAGCAAAGTCGGTTTAACCTCCCTCGTCGTGCAGCAACAATTTGGAGTCTATCAGCCGGACTTCGGGATGCTTTTTCATGATAAAGAAGTACTGAATGGCGGCGAAATTTCAATAAAAGAGATTATGCAGCCAAAAGTAGAAGCAGAAGTTGCTTTTGTATTGGGCAAAGATTTAACAGAAGAAAACCTTACAAGTATAGATATTTTATCCGCGATTGAATATGCCCTTGTGTCTATCGAAATAGTAGGTAGCAGAGTAGAAGGTTGGAATATAAAGATCACGGATACGGTCGCAGATAATGCGTCGGCTAGTCACTATGTCGTCGGACATAGACCGATGTGTCTAGGTGCATTGGATTTGACAGGCTGCAAGATGCAAATGACAAAGAACGGGGTAATTGCGTCGGAAGGAACAGGTGCAGCTTGCTTAGGTTCGCCGATTAATGCGGTGCTTTGGCTGGCGAAAACCATGGCAAAAATCGGAAATCCCATGCGCGCAGGCGATTTGATTCTATCTGGGGCAGTCGGTCCAATGGTTGGCGTAGCCGCGGGCGATCATATAGAAGCAAGTATCGAGGGCTTAGGCTCGGTTTCTGTTCAATTTACAGACTAATTTAATTTAGAAATTTGAACGCAGAGGCGCGGAGACGCAGAGAAATAAAAAGGGGGCTTTGATAATTTAAAAAAGATAGACAGGCGAACTTGGAGTCTCCTGTCTATTTTTCAAAATTTGTCAAAGCAGTATAAAAATACTCTGCGCCTCCGCGTCTCTGCGTTCAAAAAATAATAAAATGTAGCACAAAAATTATGACAAAAATAAAAGTTGCCATCATCGGTTCAGGAAATATTGGTACGGACTTGATGATAAAAATTATACGCACCTCCGATGTGCTAGAAATGGCTTATATGGTCGGAATAGATCCTGCTTCGGATGGTTTGGCGCGTGCAAAACGAATGGGCATAAACGCCACACACGAAGGAATAAAAGGCTTAATCGCTGCACCTGAGTGGACGGATATTAAAATCGTTTTTGATGCCACTTCTGCCAAGGCACATCATTACAATTACCACTTAGTAAAGCAATACCCCGATAAGCGCATGATTGATCTCACGCCAGCGGCTATCGGGCCATATCTAGTGCCAGCCGTCAATTTTGATGCGAATCTCGATGTCCCCAATGTAAATATGGTAACCTGTGGCGGGCAAGCAACGATTCCCATTGTAGCCGCTATTGCACAAGTTTCCAAGGTGTATTATGGCGAGATTGTTGCTTCTATTTCGAGTAAATCGGCAGGGCCAGGCACGCGTGCCAACATTGATGAGTTCACGGAAACAACCGCTAAAGCAATCGAAGTAGTGGGGGGTGCAACACGCGGCAAAGCAATCATCGTACTGAATCCTGCTGAACCGCCTATGGTGATGCGCGATACGGTCTTCACCTTGAGTGAGCAAGCAGACCGCGAAGCAGTGCGCGCAAGTGTGCATAAGATGGTCGCCGATGTCCAAAAATATGTACCTGG
>CALGLY010000068.1 GCA_937959095.1 uncultured Saprospiraceae bacterium | reverse complement strand
ATTTTTAGAGGAGTGGGAATTACTAAAAAATCCTAATTTTAATCCCCGCCAAATGGTGGGGTTTAAAGAGAAGTATATGAGCAATAGAAGCTCTATAACCCCTAAACGTTGGATTAGTGAATTAAGTGCTATTGGGATTATATCTAAAGCTGGACGATATGGTGGAACATACGCACACAAAGATATCGCCTTGCAATTTTGTGGTTGGCTAAGTCCAAAATTCCAAGTGTATATGATGATAAAATTTCAAGAATTAATAGAACGAGAGTTTCAGCAGAAATCGCTCCAATGGCACATCTCCAAAATCACAGATAATGTAGATGAAATCCGCAACCTACTCGATACCATTCCAGGGCAAAAGCCTAATCGAAATCGCTTATTAGAAGAATAAACCACCTAGCATGCAAGCACTCAACAGCATCAAAATCATAGACTTCACGCGCCTACTGCCTGGCCCGCTGGCCACGCATTTATTAGCGCAAATGGGCGCAGAAGTCATCAAAATAGAAAGCCCTAAGCGGATGGATTATGTACGGGCGAGTGGCGCACAAGTGGATGGCGCAAGTGTGCTATTTCATCAACTCAATCATAATAAGACTTCTAAAATCATAGATTATGCCAGCGAGGAAGGCAAAGTAGAATTACTAGAATTGCTAAAAGACGCGGATGCTATTATCGAGCAATTTCGCCCTGGCGCAATGGATGCTTGGGGCTTTGGCTATGAAGCAATCAAAGCCATCAATCCGAGTATTGTATATGTGTCTTTGACGGGCTATGGACAAAACGGCAACTACGCCCAAGAAGCGGGCCACGATTTCAATTACCTCGCCTATGCGGGCATTATGAGTATGCTGAAAGACGATGCTGGAAAACCGACGGTTTCGGGCGTACAATTTGCAGATATTGGTGGTGCATATATGGCGGTGATGGCACTACAAACCGCACTCCTCAAGAAGCTACTCACAGGCGAAGGAAGCTTTGTAGATGTCGCGCTTTGCGATGCGATGCTTCCCTTTTTGGCAGTGCCTTTTGCGCTACACAAGGGCGGCTTAAATCATAAACAATTCAATATTTTAGATGGAAAAACGATTGTCAATTATGCCGCTTATGAATGTGCTGATGGCAAGTGGCTATCCATAGCAGCGATGGAGGTCAAATTTTGGAATAACCTCTGCGATGCCATCGAACAACCTGACTGGAAGCGCGATAATCCGATGCAGCTTTTTGTACAGGTATTTCCTAAAGCAGAGGTGGAAGCCCTATTCCGAAGCAAAACGCAAGCGGAATGGATGGTGATTTTCAAAGGGAAAGATGTCTGTGTTGCGCCTATTTTGGAACTCGAAGAGCTCGAAGAACATCCTTATCATCAGGAGAAGCAGAGTTTTGAAACGATTACTACTCCGAGTGGAGAGGAATTGAGTACGGTGGCTTTGCCTTTTTCGATTTCTTGATAGGGGGTGACTTTGAAGGGCATCAAAAAAACGGCTCATTTCAGTACAAGTTACCAGAAATAGCTATTCCATTGTGGTTAATACTTCCCAAAGAGCCGCGTCCTCCTGCTCTATTCTACGCACACTACTTGCAAGCTGATTAATATTAATTTTACTATTATAAGGCGTTCCTCGACTACAACTTTCTCTTAATTCAACTATTGCAGGATTGCTAATATCTTCTCCTCCTAATACTTGCTTCATTGCCTCGGAACTAAGATGACGAATCATATATTCAATATCTAATAAATCGTCCTCGCTAGTGATTAATTTATGATGCCCATCCTTTCTTTTGAGACTTGCCTTTTGCATAGATTTTATAGCAATTTGTTTACCATTTTTTATCTCTGCATATTTGAGTATGCAAAAACTAATATCCTTTTTTCTTAAACAAAGTTGATGAATGGGTTGAAAATGATTTTTTGTAAAATCCTTTTTCCTTTTGATTTCGTATTGTTCTATCAAGGATGGGTGCGTTACCAGTTTTCTAAGTGCTTTTTTATTTTTGGCAGTATGTAGCAAATAGAGCAAATCTCTAGTTGATTTTGGAGCAGTAGGAGGTTGTTTTAATGCACCATCATACCACTCTATACAACTTTTTCTATCAGTTATATTGTATGATTTAAATGAAAGTCTTGACATTGCTGCAATGACACTGACATTAATAGACTTTCCCTTAAATTGTTCGTAATCTGTTGTTTGTGCATTCAAATTAAGTACAAATATTCCGCACAAAACTATTATTAGTCCTTTCATCGATTTATCTTTTATTGTCTTTGAAGTTTTCAATAAATTTTAGATTTATCACCAATCTATTTTATCAAAAAAGTAATTTTGTTTGTCTTTATCTTCCTTATCTACTTCTGACCAAGCCGCTACTACATCTCCTAGTAACATTAGATTTATTCCATTTTCATCATGCACCCTATCTATAAGTTCATCCATATAAGGGTTTCCATTTTTTTTGCCTATCAAAACAGCTTCTAATAAATCTATTTTAAAGTAAAGCATAGTCATTATCAGATTGTCAGAAAGTGCGTTTGGCGCATCATACCAACGACTTTTCTTTTTACGGAAAACATAGACTCCTATTGGCTGGCGGTCACTATGTTCTGAAACAGCACGAAATCGCATTAAAGCATACTCCACTCCATCCATTTCGAACTGAAGCTTTGAAGTGAGTGATAGATAATTCTTATCAGGATTCCACTTTTTCTTTTTTGCAAAGTAAGCGGGTGGCTTATACATCAAATCTCTATCCTTAGAATAGGTATTATAATTTACCCACTTTTGGTTTGTTGCAGAGGCAATAGAAATCATCAATTGCTCTGGATAGTTTAAATCTATTTCCCCTTTTTCTTGGAGTATAGGTTTTGCCTCAAAAGGTAGGTCATAAACATGATAATATGCTTTTGTTTGTTCTGTTCGTTCAAATGCTTCTTTATAACTCTTATAATAAATAGACTGCCCCTGCCCATA
>CALGLY010000067.1 GCA_937959095.1 uncultured Saprospiraceae bacterium | reverse complement strand
TAGGGTAGAAATCCCTAATAGTTTTGCGTATATTTTGTTCTCGTTTTCCATACTGGAAAGCTACACTTTTTCTCATCTTCCACAAAACTTGTTATTGAACCAAAAATTTTATTGGGAGACCTAAATGTTTCATCGAAATCTCCTCCTTCCCCATTAGCCCTTGCATCAGCAAAAGCGTTCATTAAAGTTCTACTATTTAACTTACCTACTTTGTCTTGTTTAGACAATCCTCCTCGTGTCATTTTTCTTTGAGCAGCTTCATTAGTAGTCATTTTATCTGCACGTACTGTTACTTCACTTTCACCTGAATATTCAATAGCATTTCCTGTTTTTGAAACATTTCCTCCAGATCCATCACTAGTACTTTCACTTCCATCATTAGTATGATCAGGTTCAGCACCTTCGACATCGATAGCCCAAATAGGCGTATTACCAGCAAATTGATAAGGAGTATACCAAGGATAACTTGGTGCAAGTGGGTCAACAGAAAGGAAGCGCCCAATTCTAGGATCAAGGACACGGAACAGGAAGTTAACAGATTGCCCACCATTCCATTCGGTATCGGTCTCTTGTCCATTAAAGCCAAACTGATAATTTTCAGTATTAAGTTTACGATTTGGCATAGACCAACCGAAAGGATAATAGTCACTCGCTGTAGTAACAATAGCTTCATAATAATCTGCTTGGGTAGAGATCATGCTATTAACTTGTCCAAGCTTTTTATCACTGAAAGTAACCAGCACATTACCAAGGTGTTTAGTGCTCTCGTAAAGTTCTGTACACTATTTTTCAAGCCCTCTGCACACCCTTTTGGCATGCTCTGTAAAGGTAAAACTATTTCTTTCAATTGACTTTATTTACTGCGTGATTCTTCGAGTTCAGTTGAAAAAAATAGTTATATAAATTTAAAAAAGGGAATGTGGTATGCTTCCTCAGAAGCTGCTTTCTAGTACTACGCCAGTACTTTTGTACCACAGGCACAAGCCAACCCGAGTATTTACATTACCATTCTCTAGCCGTTCACTCTGTCATAGTTCTAGGCTTGCATGCTCGTCATCATGGCTGTTCTCATCCTTATATTTTCAACTGATAAAATCAATTGAAAAACATAAGCATTACACAGCCCTAGTTTGCGTACCGCTTTGGGAGCCGCCTAGCTGCTCTAACGTTTGCATAAAAAATGTTGCTATCTACCCTACTAACGTACTTTACTAGCTAGCACTAGTCGCTCCATACGCTTACGGTACGCCAGAGCTAAAGTCATTTTGTCCTCGTTTTTTATAGCTGCAAGCTGCAGCTAATTTTCTAATAGAACTTAGTCAGTTTTTGTCCGCTAACGCTCCCAAAAGACTGAACTTTAATACTTGATATTAATCGTTCCTAGCGTCACGACCAACACCAAGCATTAAATACTAAAACAAAGGATGCACTTGCTCAAAAGCAGCTCTTAGAGCTTGATGATCTTCGCTTTGATGCTGTTGTGTAGAAGATAAACGATGATGCCCTGCCAAGTATTGAGCTTTTAAAATACCTTCTTCATTAATCCAATGCGCTATTCTACTGTTTCTAAACTGTTGGAGATTGTTAAAAGGAATGGGTAAGCCTTGCTTCTTTAGCTCTACTTTAATTTGATTTTTCCAATGATAATGGCGGTTTTGAACTTGGCTTGTGTTACGATAATGAAAGAGTAAATTAGCTGGTTCTTTTCCTTGAGTAAAGTTCAATAAATCAAGGATTTGACAAGCTTCTAAAGCGATTGTCCGTTCTAACAAACGATTGGAAGGAATGTTGAGTTCTGCTCTTTGTAAGTCTAGATGATGGATGCTTAACAAAGACAGCTCATGAGTCGATAAACCTTGATAAATTAACAAGCTAAGCGCCACTTTACTGCCTAGATTTAGGCGTTTGTTTTGACGATAAACTTGTATAATTTGCTCCAACTGATCTTTAGTCAAAGTAAGGGCTTTATGGCTACTTTCATAGCCTTTAAGTTTAAAATCTGTTAAAGGATTTTCTAGTTTTAAATATTGGTAATATTTTTTGATTCTACCTAATAATAAAACTAAAGTACTGCGTTTAAGATTTCCTTGTTCTTTATCATTTAAATAGCCTAATAAATCGTTATAAGTTAGCTTGTTAAGTTGTTTGTTTTCAATTGAAAAATAAAGCTTAAATCCTTTCAACCAAGCCAAATAACGTTGAACGGTTGTTGCTTTATAGCCTTGCTCTTTTAAGTACTTTTCAAAGCTCATTTTTTTTCTTTTGATAATGTAAATAAATAGCCGTTGAGCCTATGTTTTTGTGTCCTAAAAAACGGCTTACTTGCTCTATTTTCATTCCTCCTTGAACTAAGTTGGTCGCAATACTGTGCCGTAAAACATGCCAACACAAGACCATTCCTAAACCTGTCTCTTCTTGCCATTGGCGCAAGCAACTCGCTAAAGTTCCGTCCATTTTCCCGCCTCTTTTGCCTACTAACAAATAGCTTTCAAAGCCTTCTTTTGCTTTTGGACGTTCTTTTTCAAGGTAATTGACTAAGGATTGAACTTGCTGTTTGCTCAAAGGTAAACTACGTTTTCCTCCTGACTTTAAGGTCTTAATATGGAGTAGTTTATCTTTGATATTAATATCCTTAAGTTGTAGGTTCATTGCTTCCGTTCTTCTCAAGCCACAGCCATAAAACAGACTCCATAACAATTGATGCAAATAATAATCTTTAGACACTTCTTTTAACCACTTTTCTATGCTACTAAGCTGCTCTTTGCTCAAGGCTTTTCTACGATTCCTTTGTTTCTTTATTTTAGGTAAATAGACCTTAATTTTAAGTCCTTGAACTTGTTTTAAATAGCTTAAATAAGTCAAGATTCCCCATTGTAATTGCTGTTGATAAACTAAGCTATAGCCTTGATTCGCTGCCCAATGGCTAAATAATTTTAAGCTTTCTGTTGATAATAAGAAGCCTTCTTGATGGAGGTAGTTTTGTACTTGATTTTTTAGGCTAATAAGGGTTTGGATGCTGCGGTATTTGTAGTTTTGTAGCTCCAACCATTTGAGATAAGTGATGGTATTTTCCATAGGGCCTTGATCAAATTCTCGGAACGAGGAACGCCAAGTACTTTTTCTAGGTTTTATCGCTGTTCTAGCGTTCCAGTGGTGTTCCCAAACCGTTCCAAGATTATTAAGATAATGCGTTTAATTGACTGCTCATATAATTTTGGATCTCTTTTCTAAGGGCTTTATTATCATCCCAATAAGAAATCTGATACTTAAATCCTCGATTTACTGCTCCGCCTACTTGCTTGATATATTCTAAGTCTAAAAGTTGTTGCATGTACCTATGTTGCTGTGTTTTACTAAGATTTAATGCCTGTCGTATTTCTCGGCGACCAAAGCAATACTTTTCCTTTTCTTCCTGACCTTCAACATAGCCTTTTAGCTCCTCAAAAAACTGGCGCAAACTTCCGTCTAATTCATCCACTTTTAAGACAATCGTTTCAAACAATAGATTGATACCTAACTGTATATCTTCCTTTGTTGTTATCAATCGCCCTTGCTTATCCTGCTCTCTTTGCAACTGATGCCACCAGGTTATCTGCTTCACAAAACATTGGAACAACTGATTCAAACGCCTAATCTTGTGCACTCTCTTAGGTAATTCTATCTTACCTGCAAAGGGATTTACTACCCCTTTTGCTTCTAATACATAAACCAAATTTTGTATAAAATTCGTCGCTTCCTCTTCTGATTTTTCGTCTAGTTCTCCTCGATCTTTTTTGTATTGATACTCCAAGATTCTTTCCGTTTGTTCCCCGCTTTCATCGACTGCCACGAGTAAACAACGACTCATATTATCCTCATAAACTGCTCCTCTTGTTGTACACATCAACGTGGATATTGGACCTTCTGCCAAAATCTCCTTATTATCCATGCCTCCTTTTGCATCTTTTACCGTTATCGTTGAAGTCAAACGCTTGCCTGACTGTATTTCTCGAACTACGTATTGAACCTCTTCGCTCAAGCCATCCCAGTCCTCTACGCCTATGCTCGTATGCTTATATTTTGCCTTGGCATGATACAAACTCTTGTCACTTATTCGTGTCCATACATGGCTTTTATCATCGGGGATCATTTCCATTACTTTACGCAATAATCGAGTCTTACCACTTCCGCTAGAACCTTGGATTAGAGCATGTAAAGGGTCTTTACATTTGTAAGAACTTGCTACGATCAATAATAATAATCGGGTGTTTTCTTCGCCTACAATTCCCGTTTTTCCAATCATTTTATTCAGCCTTGTAAACAAATTACCACTACTCAAAAACGCCTTAGATTTCTTCCGAGCCTCCGCAGTAATTTGGAAGTTTTTTACAGAGCTTGAACTTATATTTTCCAAACTTTCAAAGCTTGCTCGATAACTTTCTAATTCATCCGTTAACAAACTAATATCTAAATCCAGTAATTCTTCCTTAATGCCTAGCTTTTGACTTGCTGTTCTACAGTACTTTTGTACTGCTGTATCTTCGTACAGTTCTACTTTGCCTCGTGATTTTTTATGTTCCTGCTCAACTACCAAAGTAACTTTTAAACTATCTAAATTTTTCAAAGAACTAAAACCTTTTACATAATATACAGCGTGCATCCCTTGATAAATTAAGTTGTTTGGATTTGCTGTATTTAGTTTATTTTCAAGCTTTTTAGGTGTTTTTATTTCTAATAAATCCAAGAACATTTCTTCACTTAAATGATTTGCCCAAAGCTCGTTCACATCTGTATTTTGTGGCAACTCTACGATTCTTGTTTGAACTTTAGGAAGTAATTTTTTAAGTTCTCCTAAATACTTGTTACTAGCCGTTTGCCCTGCTGCATCGCCATCTAGTAACAAGATAATTTCTTCTAAATCTCCGCAGCTCTCTAAGGCTTTTTTGTGTTCTCCAGTAAATCCATTTGTGCCATATAATGCTAAGATTTCATACTCTTTCAAAGCCTTAATTTCTAACAAGCTTGCTGCATCTATAATGCTTTCTGTTAGTATTATTCGCTTCGCCTTTTTACTTGGATAACAAGGATATAAACCACATCTACCCGATTGATAAAAATGACCATTGGTTAAGCTTCTACCATAAAAACTGACGAGCTGACCAAGGTCATTCAATAAGGGGAAAATAACGCAGTTGCCTGCCCATGACTTGTTGTCTCCTGTTATTAAGCCTACTAATTTAGCCTGTTCTACTAGTTTACTTTTAGAAAGCTTTCCGCTGTGATAGCCAACATTACCAGTACTTAAACCTCTTGATTTCAAATAACTTTTTCCTTTGGCGTGCTTGATCAGGCTTAATTTTAACCCTTTCCAGATTTGATCTATTGGGCGAAGCTCCGTTTTGATCGGCTCTTGATAATTCAATAGTTCTTTGCATTTTAAAATTGCTCCTTGCTTGCTGTTCTTCTCCAAATACATCACTAAGTCTATTACATCCATGCTTTTTCCGCCATGCTCGCAATTTCCACTAAAACAGTGTACCGTATTGCTGTCTAAAAAGACTTTCATACTTGGCGTTTTGTCTGCGTGGAATGGACAGTTGATATGTTTGTTCTTGTTTATGGTTATCCCATAATTGGCCAAAACATCTTTTATGTTTAAGCCGCTCTTAATTTGGTCTATTGTCATTTCGATAGGTTTTGACGATCCTATCAGCGCTGATATTTTCTTTTGAAAAATAAATTACGTTAAAACGCACACTCAAAATTAATTAAAATTACGTTAAAACAAAATTCAAAAAAGCATTTTTAAATAAAACTTGTATAAAAGTGAGCTTTTTTGTATTTTTACATTACTAAAACGCAACTTTATGAATGTAGGAAGTAGAATAAAAGAAATTAGATTAGCTAAAAATTTATCTCAAAAGGAAGTAGCTTTATCTACAGGAATAAATAGAGGTCAATTTTCTAGGATAGAAAACGATAAAGTAGAACCCAATTTAGCTTCTTTAAAAAAAATAGCTAAAGTCTTAGGAGTTTCTCTTGCTCAACTTTTTGATGACAATATCAGCTATGATATGGCATCCTATGATAGGAGTTTAGTTGAAAAAATACAGTTAATAGAAAAGTTAGATAGTGAACAGCAAAAAGTCCTTTTTTATATCGCTGATGCACTTGCATCCAATCAGAATTTTAAAAACTTACTCTCTAGTGCTTTAAAATCTGCTTAATCCTTTCCTTGACCACAATCGTAGCCATTGGCGGCGGCTGCAACGTAGCGAGTGCAGCCAATGGCTACTATTGTGGTTTATTTTTATGAAGCAAAGCGCAATAAAAATAATCTCATTCCTATTCTATCACGAAGCAACAAGCGAAGTGAAAAAACGTGAACGAAAGCCCCGACAGGGCTGTATGTACCGTAAGTGTAGGGAGTGACAGGTGTGCTATAGGAAAGCTGTGATCACAGCGATAGAGCACTACATAAAAATCCCCTTCAGCTATCAGCCGAAGGGGATTTTTTATGCAAGTATTTACCACTTTTCTTTTTCTATTGAAAACAAAAAATACGCTGCCTGACAGCTCCTACAAGGTACACAACTAGGGCGGTGGAATGCTTGTAACGTAGTGATTAACGAGGCTATAAGCAAGAGAACCGCCGTGACGACAAACATGCCAAACCTAGAACCATGATAGAATAAAGCGACTAGCGCAATGGTAGTTTTTTATAACTACTGGCGTGGTTCTAGTCTGTTGGCTTCTGCGGAGGAACACCTTATTCCGTAATATAATTGTTAATTATATTAAGATCATACCAGTCATCTAAATATTTCCCATTTTTATCTAAATACAAGAAATATTTTCCTTGCATATTTATTTTATTAGAATCTAATTTTAATGTTATGTATATTACAGGAGGAGGAAACATGGGATAATCATACATAACTCCAAAACTATGTGGCTCTGTATGTATATCAAGAATATCAACCTCTTTAGGTAACTTATCATCCTGAAATGCTGAATCGTTTTCATAAGCTTCAATTGTCTCATAAAAAGATTCTTTAGCTAACTTGTAATAATTCTGTATTTTTTCTTTTGTCCAATCCATTTTAATGTGTATCAAGATGATCAAAAAACCATTTATCATTTACTTTTTTTCCATAAATTCTATGATCTGCATTAATTTTTAATTTATGGGTAAAGCCTTTTGAACGATATTTTTTATTGTCTTTCGCTAATTTAAGAATACCATTTTTACCTTTTTGTCCTTCCGTACCAACAACTCCTTTTTGAAGAGCGGCTTTAAATTTCTTTTGTTCAACAACAGATATTTTATTCCAAACTTTAAGATTAATAGCTCCAGGCTTCCCTCCTGATTTCATGAACCGTTGAATAGCAGCTATGGACTTGTTATAATTCATAACAATTCTCCCATTTGTTGCCGCTTTCGTTATTGTTAAAGCTTTCTGTGCTTTTAAAGCCTTCAATGCTTTAGGTCCTCCAAGCCAATCAGGCATGACAT
>CALGLY010000066.1 GCA_937959095.1 uncultured Saprospiraceae bacterium | reverse complement strand
CCCTTTGCATTAAATTCTGTTGGTAGTGCAGCAGCTTCCTCTTCTATTACTTCCTCAGAGACTGTTGCTTCTTCTTGTTTTTCTTCTACCACTATTGGTGTTTCTTCCTCTATTACTTCTTCTTCGTAGCTTGTAGATGCTTCTTCCTCCTCTTCTGCTATCACCTTCTCTTGCTCTTCCGGTACAGCGCTTTCTTCTTCTATATACGTCGCGTCTTCCGTTTCAGCTATATCTACAGCATCATCGAAAATTTCTGTTTCAATAGTTGTAGAAGGTTCTATATCGAGATTGGTATCCTCTATATCGTCCACTACTTCTATTGCAGCAGGAACAGCAATAGCAGCTTCTTTTCGTACAAAAGAATTAGATTTTCGTACTCCCTCTACATCATCATCTATAATTACTCGACGGGGCGTAGGACGTTCTACTTCCTCTTCATCAAGCTTAAGAAGATGCGTATCTAACTCCTCAGGTGTAACAAAAGCAGTAGCCGGAACTTCTTCTGGCGTATCTACTAGAGCATAATTTAAAATAAACCCACCAAATAAACCTAACACCACTAAAGCGATAACGAAATCTTCCCTATCGCGTGGGCTGGCAAATATTTCTGATAATAATGAATTCATATTATTTGTATTTGCGATGTATTGGATTAACTAGATGTGAGAAATCTTTTTCAATCAAATCTTTCCCTCTTAATTATTCGGTAACTTATTTACCAAACTTATAACGAATACAAAAGTAAACATTAAGTGAGTAGTACAAAATAACTTACTAGACTGAATTCGTCATTTTTTGCAAATAAAATAAAATTTTATGACTTTTTGTCATTAAAAATTGAAACAATGTGACAAAAAGTCATTAAAAATTATTTTTTACCCATTTTTTGGTAGTTGGAATGGGGTTTGTAGAAAGTGAAGTGAAAATTGATTGAAAAAATTAAACAGATTGAATATGTATTTTGCAGTAAAAAGTCCTAAATCATACCGTAATACTTGCGGAACAAATTACCAAACTAAAGCACGTACACAGAACACGAAAACACGTGTAGTACGTCCAAAAGTAAATATCGTAGAGGGAGATAACTACTACCGTATTTTATTGGCTACGCCAGGCATCGCAAAAGATGCAATCAAAGTAAATCTTGAAGATGAGGTGCTTACAATTTCAGCTGAAATTAAAGTAGCCTTGCAAGAAGGCGAGAAGTACAATCATCAAGAATTTAAAGTAAATGGGTTTTCTCGCGATTTCTCTTTGCCTGATACTGCGGACACTGAAAAGATAGAAGCAAAAGTAGAAAATGGCATTCTTGCTGTCACTATTTCCAAGAAAGCAGAGGCTACAAAGCAAGCTCCTCGTACTATTGATGTAGTGTAAATAGAGCTTAAAAGCAGTTTAATTTTTTGTTAAACCAAACTAGTTAACTAAATAAAAAAGGTCTTATGAGTATTAATAAAGTAAATAGTTTTCCTAGCACTTACAGAAGTGTGAATAGCGTGTTCGATGATTTATTTAAACGCGCTTGGGTCGATTTCGCGGGTACGGACAACTTCATTAGTCATCCAGCCGTCAATATTAAAGAAAATGACGATAATTTTGAACTAGAATTGGCTGCTCCGGGTTTAGATAAAGAAGCCTTTAATATAAATCTTAATGAAGGTGTTTTAACCGTTTCAACAAGCCTTGAAAATAAGGAAGAAAAAACGGAAACGGGGTACAAACGTCGTGAATTCAATTATAGCAGCTTCAAACGTAGTTTTCATTTACCTGATACGGTTGATAGTAAAGGTATTGTTGCCAACTACGAAAATGGCATCCTTTTAGTAAGCTTACCAAAGCGGGAAGAAGCTAAAAAGAAACCAGCCAGAACAATCGAAATTAACTAGTCGCAGAGGCTATTCCAAAAATATAGTTAATAGGGTTTTAGGTGTTTATTTAGAGGTCAAGGATTTTCCTTGACCTCGTTTTTTTTTACGGTCGCTTCGCTCAACGGTCGGCTTCAAGCGAAGCGACCGTCCACCGTCTACCGTCTTCTATTTATTTTGTAGCATTTCTATGATTTCTTCTTCGTCTTTCCCTAAATTACTTAGCAGGAACTGCGTATCATCCGCAAAATCGCTCTTTGGATATTGATCCAAGAATGCCTCATATTTTGCACGGGCATCATCCAGCTTCTTCATATCATTATCCAAGGTAAAAGCAGATAAAAATAAGGCTTGTTCCGCTTGTGCACTCTTTGGATATTTTTGTAATACTTCTTCGTATAGTTCCAAGGCTTTGGGATAATTTCGCAAGGCACGTGCTATTTCTGCCGCCTTCTGAAGGAAAACAGGCGAATTTTCGGAAGTAGAAAGCATCGTAGAATGCAATTCACTACAAGTAATATAGTCTTGTGCTTTTTTATAGTCCAATTGCTGCAAAGAATCATTATACACCTGTCCATGTATCGTATCCATGCGGACATTGAGTGCAGGCAAGTTACCTAACTTATCTTTAATCTCTCCCACTTTAGCATTAGTAGGAAAGGCTTGCAAGAAGGCTTGATAAACCGTATTCGCTACATCTTTTTGGCTCACTTGCTCATAGGCATTAGCCAATAAAAAGGCATTATCTGCCGAGTTTGCAGCACCAAAATTATTGCGAAGTGCCGCTGTAAGCGTTGCGATAGCAGGAAGCACCTGATTGCGATCCAGTGCTAGTTGCGCTGCTTTTTGAGATAGACTAGCTCTTTTTTCACCATCTGTGATAGAACCTAGTGCTGTTTCGTAGGCAGAAGATAAGGCACTAGCATTGGCATCGGAAGCATCGCTAGCATAGGCTTGCTCTAAGGTTTCTAAAGAATTGGAAGTGGCTGTATTTTGATCGCTTGTACAGCTCCAAATTAAAATTCCTAAAACTAGTAATGTAATTATTCTCATCGTTATTAGTTATGTTCAAGTTAGTTGAATCTAATTTTGGCGACAAAAATAGCGTTTTTCAGGACTTTTCAGAAGCTAATTAATTTGATTCTATCAGCTTGGAACAAATTTCTATTCCCTTTGTTAAGCATCCAAGAAAAAGAACGATACTAAAAAACGAAAATCTGAACAGAATGACAATAAACTGCTTTTGGTTTCGCCGCGACTTGCGTATAGAAGATAATGCTGGCTTATATCATGCCCTCAAAGGAGAACACCCAGTACTTCCCATCTTTATTTTTGATGAACATATTCTTGAGGAACTAGAGGAAGAAGATGCTCGTGTAAGTTTCATTCATACGACCTTGGCAAGTCTTCAAAAAGCATTCCAAGCACTAGGCAGTACCATAGATATTCGATATGGCAAACCCGAAGTAATATGGAAACAACTCACGCAAGAATATAGTATTGCTACGGTCTTCACCAATCATGATTTTGAGCCTTATGCGATAAGTCGAGATACTGCTATTCGGGGTTTATTGGCAGCGCAGCAAATAGAATTTAAGACTTATAAAGACCATGTTATTTTTGAAAAAGAGGAAGTTCTAAAAAAAGATGGTACGCCTTATACCGTTTTTACACCTTATAGTAAACAATGGCGCAAAAAGCTAGATACTCACATAGTGGAGGATACCCAATACGGTAAAATTTCTTATTTCTTGCAGCCCTACCCTAGCGAAAAATATGTACAAAATCTACTTCAAATAGCTCCAAAAGGAATACCTAGTCTTGCAGATATGGGATTTGTATTGAGTACTATTCCTATCCCCGCAAAAACAGTACGGCAAGGTCTCATTAAAAACTATGATGAAACGCGTAATTTCCCTGCTATAAATGGCACATCGCGCCTAGGGATTCATTTCCGATTCGGCACAATTAGTATTCGCGAAAAAGCCCTGAAAGCTCAACCCTTAAATACAATTTAT
>CALGLY010000065.1 GCA_937959095.1 uncultured Saprospiraceae bacterium | reverse complement strand
TTTGGTTGGTACTTCGGAAATATGCGCGTAGATCCTAATAATCCAGATGTCGCTTATATGCTAGGAATCAACCTTTTCAAGACCACAAATGGTGGAGGAAATTGGAGAACCATCACCAATGGAATGCATGTCGATCAGCACGCCTTGGCTATTCATCCGCAAAATTCAGATTACTTAGTAGCGGGGAATGATGGCGGTATCTATATTTCCAAAGATGGTGGAACAAATTGGGAACATTGCGATAATTTACCGATTACGCAGTTTTATCAATGTGAGGTTTCACAAGATGAAAACCCTGCTTACTATGGCGGCGCACAAGATAATGGTACGCTAAAAATGGGTGACGATAATGCCAATAACTGGAAGCGAATTCTAGGTGGCGATGGCTTCCATACGATAGTAGATCCTACTAATTCGGAAATTGTGTATGCCGAATATCAGTGGGGAAATCTGTTCCGCTCTTTGAATGGTGGTGCAAGTTTTCAGCAAAAAACAGATGGTATAGATGGCAATGATAGAAATAACTGGAACACGCCTGTAGTGCTTGATCCTTCCAACACATCGGTACTATATTATGGTTCGCAACGTCTCTATCGTTCATCATCTAGAGCCTCTAGTTGGACACCAATAAGCGGCGATCTTACGAAAGGTGAACATGAAAGCGGCACACAAAAATACGGGACTATTACGAGCATAGCTGTAGCACCAAGCGATGGCAATGTCCTTTATGTTGGTACAGATGATGGCAATGTACAAGTAAGCTTTAATTTAGGGGAGACTTGGCAATTGATATCTGAAAACCTGCCTAACCGCTACGTGACAGACCTCGCAGTGGATGCACAAGATGCCTATACTGCTTATGTAAGTTTTTCGGGCTATCGTTCATCCGATTACCTACCGCATATCCTTGTGACTAGAGATGGAGGAAGAACATGGTTCGATATTTCAGCAAATTTACCAGAAGTGCCCATCAATGATATTTTGCTCGACCATGAGCGGCCTAGTCATGTGTATGTAGCAACTGATTTGGGTGTATGGTTCACGGATAATAGAGGCGAAAAATGGGAATTATTAGGTAGTAATATTCCGCTCACTGTAGTATCTGACTTGAAGCTACACAAGCTCTCCCGTACCTTAGTTGCTTCTACTTATGGGCGATCTATGTTCAAGTATTCATTGGAAGAAGACAAGGAAGGTGGTCTCGATAAACCTACCATTGATGAAGATGTGATGGTGACGCTATTCAATAGCTACCCGAACCCTGTAGTGAAAGATGCTATGCTTCAAATTGAGGTAGAAAAAAATCTTTCTGCTACGCTGAAAGGCTACGATTTGAATGGAAAAAATATAATCACTCGCGCCTTAAATTTAGAAGATGGAACAAATACGGTTTCGCTTGATCTAGGTTATTTGCAGAGTGGAATGTATTGGTTTACAATAGAAGCAAAAGGAACAATAGTGGCTAAAAAGTCAATTTTGAAATATTAGGATATAGTGATGAATTATGAGTGATGAATTATTTTTAGTATTGCTCATAATTCATCACTCATAGCTCATTACTTAATCGTACCGATACGCCCGAAATAAGGTTTGCCAACGCATTTTCAATACGCCTTTAACTGCCTCATTCACGATACCGCCCGACATTTTTGAGGTACCTTCTACTCGGTCTATAAAAGTAATTGGAATTTCTACGATTTTAAAACCTAACTGATAGGCTGCAAATTTCATTTCTATCTGAAATGCATAGCCAATGAACCGAATCTTATCCAAATCAATTTTTTCCAGCACTGTTCTTCGATACGCTACAAAACCCGCTGTAGGGTCTTTCACACGCATCCACGTAATTAAGCGCACATAAAGCGAGGCTCCGTACGAAAGCAAAACCCTATCGAACGGCCAATTTTCCAGCTTACCGCCTTTCACATAACGCGAACCTACCGCTACATCTGCGCCTGCTTCTATCGCTTCGTGTAGACGTACCAAGTCTTTTGGATTGTGCGAAAAGTCCGCATCTATCTCAAAGAAACTCGCATAATCGCGCTGCAAGCCCCATCGGAAACCTGCAATATAAGCCGTGCCTAAACCTAATTTTCCAGAACGTTCCAGAATATGTAAGCGATTCGGATGCTTTTGCTGCAGCTTCTTTACTAAAGCCCCTGTGCCATCAGGTGAGCCATCATCCACCACGAGCAATTCGAAGTCGACAGGCAGTGCAAATATCGTCTCTATAATTCGGACGATATTTTCCCGTTCATTATAAGTTGGTATGATTACAAGTTGCTTCGTCAAGACTTTTTTGTAGATTAATAAATTAATTGATAATGATTTTTTTGAGCATTAAGGTAGACTTAATTACGTTCTACCTGCTTTCTCAATAGTTTGCCCAAATCAAATAACCGAAATTCATTTGACTTATTATGAGTATAGTAGTATTATTCAAGCACCAAAGCTAAAATTTAGCTAACTTTATTTCAAATGGAAATCGTATTTTTATTTTTTTAAAAATCTTAGACCTTAGAAAAGTGAGTTATTTAGTAGAAAAAAGAAGGATAAGAATAAAAATTTCAATGAAAATAAAAAACAAGCTTAGTAAAAACGATTCAATAAATTAGAGCATTTTTACTTAAATAGAAGCTAGAATTTTTAGCCTTTTTATTTTAATTGTCATTTTAATTTTAATTAAAAACTTAACAACTTTTCCTTCTACCAAACAGCTCACTTCTACCGTCTCAAATCATTGAATGAATATGAACATTCGCAAGTGTTTCTTATATATCTTGTTTTTTACAATTTTCGCTGCTTGCGCCGATGATGCCGCTGTAGCTGATGAAGCCACTACACCCACACCCACTCCTATAGATGTCAATATAAACCCAGGTGTTGTACAAGATGCTGCAAAAACGGATGAAATTGAGCAATTTAGTGTAACTACTTTCAAAAAATTGAGTTGCAAAGTGACAGGCGAAGTCCTAGAGAACAACCAAAAATGGATTCCAGAACGAGATCGCCTCATTGCTATCGTTGCCGATTCCACTACGGAAGACCCTGATTTCGGAGCAAGTCATCGCCTAGTTCGCGTCTATAATTCGGAGGCATGCGAAGTGATTTTCAATCAAGAACTGCCTGTCAATTTCAGTCCCGATTATCCTTATTATCTAATGGGCGTGGATTCTATGGATCGTCGCTTGGTGGGTATTCTTGGCACAGGACAATTCTATGTCTATGACCTAGATAATAATTTACTTTCTCCCGCTTTGAAACCAGAATTTAAAGGACAACGCTACTTGGATGATGCTCAATCAGGCAATATTCTACAAATGGAAACCATAGGACGCTATGTCGTCGGCTATTCGGAAGACATCGGACCATTTGTCTATAATCTAACCATTCCGAAATCGCCAAAACAAGAAAAGCCACTCGCAGAATATAAAGTATCGGAGCGTGATTTTTCTTCACTTTTCGTCTTGAAAGCCGACGAAGGTAAGCAATACGCTATTCTTCCAGAATACAATGCTGAAAATCGCAGCTTTGCCTTAAACCTTCTTACTGATGAAGCTGCCCCTATCAGCAGTCAAGTGACAAAAAGTGC
>CALGLY010000064.1 GCA_937959095.1 uncultured Saprospiraceae bacterium | reverse complement strand
CAGCCGTTAGACTTAATGTTGGTCGTGCATTTAGGCGAATAGCAGGAATGAAATTGCCATTTACTGCTGAAATATCTTGATTCGGATTGAAATGAAAATGTAATTGCCCATCGAATACAGGCACACCTTGATAATGCTGTTCGAGGGTGTAGCGTTGGAAGCCTAATTTATCTTGTTTGATTCCTTTTAGGCGCAATTCTTCATTCGCATCTTCAATGCCAAATAGATTGGAATGTTGTGAAAGAAATTCATCTGCGCGCTCTTTTAAACTTCCTGTAAAGCGCAAGGCGCGATTTTGTGGTAAACGGATGAAATTTGGAGTTTGAGTGGAGGCACTAAGGCGTACTTTTGCGCCCGTTTCTTCTTGGAATTGTTGGGCGCGATCGGCAAAAGACTGTGCAGAAAGACTCATGCTCCCAAAAAGCACTAGCAAAACGACTAACGTATGTTTCATGATATGTTCATTAATAGGGATAAGGCTTGAGTTAATTGACAATTGATAATTAACAATGGTCAATGATTGCTCATTTTTTACTAATTCTGACTTACCTTATACCATTAGGATATACTCTTTGACAAATTAAGTTAGTGAGAAGTCGAAGAGTTGAATTATGTAAATAGTGTTGCTTATTTGTTTAGGCATTTGCCTTTAATCATCCTAGATGAAAAAAGTACTTAGGTTTGAAAAGTAATTGTGTGTGGATATTAGAAGTGGTATTTTTACTACTATTCTTTAAAAACAAAAAAGTTGACTTTAAAATTATGTACAATAATAATTAGATACACTAAAAAAAGCAAGTATGCTACGTCATTTATTTGTATTCCTTATAACCTCTTAGTGAAAACTAGTATTTATGGTTAAATTACCTTCCGTACAATTATTTGGATGGTATTTGGCAGTTAAGGTCTCTGAATACCAGTCAATAGAAAAAGTCGTGTCAATTGTTCCTTTTTTAAAATTTAGCTTATATATGTGTACCGACAAATCGTTACTACTATGAAAGGATACTGAAACCGAATCATCTACTTGCCCATATATTTTAGCTGAAAGACTTGATGTATTTTCATTAGGAATACAGGAGAAAATATGAGTAGCAGCTATTTCAGGTACTAAAGTGTGGCAAGACTCATTGCTGTTACAAGCAACTAGCAATAAGACAAGAAATACTACATATCTATTCATAGATGATTCCTATTCGTGATTAGTGATACGCAAGCTCTTAGAAAATGCGCTATTTCTAAAGTTCGAAATTCAATTTCGCCTGTAGGCGAAGCACAGGATACCACTCCCGTCCTTCATTGCGAATGGTGAAGTCAAAAAAGTTGTCACCTCGAAAAAATATACTAGCATCATCAGGTATGCCATTCAATTTTAAGGCAAGGACTTTCGCGCCATACACAAGGGAGAAATCCGCACTTAGTTTATCGCCCATCGGGACAACAAAACCACTCGCTATCAAAAAATCAAAGACTGTATTGCGTGCTTTCAAGGAATAACGTTGCTGATAGTTGCCATTTGCTCTATCCACATAGGTATTTCCTTTGGCGTAGGCTTGCTTGAAGTGCAGTTGAAAAGAAGTGTAGCGATTGTTCGTCTTCTTGCTCAAAAGATTAAACTGCCGATATTCCGAAATCAATTTATAGCCTTGAAAATTTTGATTTTCATAGATGCTAAAATCATTCAGATAACTCGCTCCAAAGTGTAGGCTTGATTCCTCGTTTAGACCACGTTCTACGCCAAACTCAATACCAGGCGTATAAGCTACTGCCGCCAGCGGATTGAACTTGATACTCCAATCAGGTCGATAGAGTCGCTTAGGTGTTTTTGTTTTTGATTTCGACTTTTGTGCTGTCGCAAAAACGCTGACACAGAGCAATAATGTAAGTAAGATTCCGTGCTTAATTCCCATAACTAAAAGAAGAAATTAAGGTGATATTATCTAAATCAGTATAATCAAATTCATAGACATTGGTCGGGCCGACAACCAAGAGTAAGCCACCCAATGGAATGACATCAAAAGCCGTGAAATCATCAATATGCGCGATAGGCTCAATGGCTAAAGGATCGCTGACATTGAAGACTTTTAGTCCCTCGGTATCATCGCAGACAAAGAGGGTTTCGCCGTCTAAGCCCACGCCTTTTGGTGCGAATAAATCGTATTGCATCAGTAGTTCTGGATTTTCCGCATTAGTGATGTCGAAGATTTTGAGCAGATTGGCATTCACTTCAAAATTACCACCGCAAGGATTATCAATTCTACGCTTGGCATTTAGCGTGACATAGGCATAAGTCGCATTCGCTACCACAGGGTCGCAGGGATAAATTTCAAACTCAAAATGATTGGTCGCAGAAAGAAAACTCGGAAAACCAGTCGCCGAAATTTCATAAATAAACAAGCCTTGCCCGGAGCCAATAAAGAGCTTATCCTGAAAATTGAAAATGGATTCTATCCGATCTCCAACCGCTTGTCGGTTTACTTCCACAGGCTTATCTGCTTCCGAAACATCAAAGGTGATGAGGTTTTCTTCATCAACCACATACATAAATTCTCCTACAATGATGAAGCGCGCATACGAGCCACCTACACCTGTATCGGTCGCATCTGATAGTGCTAAATCCGAGGCTTGGCAGGCGAATAAGAGGGCTATAGTGAGGGAGAGTAAGATTATTTTTTTCATGATTTGTACGTTTTTTCAGTTCTTGATAACGGTCATTTACAAAATGACTGTCATCTGGCACTAGAGATAACAGTCATTTTGTAAATGACCGTTATCAAAAGAAACCTTTGCTGCACGCTACTAATACTTTATGATACTTGTTTCTTTACCGCAAACATTCAGGATTCACCAATTCTGCTGCTTCCCAACCGATAACAAAGCCCCGATTTTCATCGACACATTCAAAATAACCAGAATAGCCTTCTGTAT
>CALGLY010000063.1 GCA_937959095.1 uncultured Saprospiraceae bacterium | reverse complement strand
GGTGAAGCCGTGCAATATTGCAGTGTTCCTGATGCTTTGAATATTTATATTACCCACGAAGTCTTCATTGGAAATAGTCTGTTTTGTGGCTATGCGAATTTTCCTTGGCACGATAATCCAATGGTCGTTATCGGCTATAAGTGCAATTCGAATGGCTATATTTTTGCCCATGAACTAGGGCATGCCCTTGGACTTTATCATACGCATGAAACCCATTTTGGAGCAGAATTGGTGAATAGAAGTAAGTGCGAAGAAAGCGGCGATTTCCTATGTGATACGCCTGCCGATCCAGGGCTAAATCATCGAAATGTCAATGCTTTCTGTGTGTATGAAGGGGCAGAAAAAGACCAATCAGGCGCGAGTTATATGCCGAACACTTCCTTGATTATGTCCTATTCAAGGGCGAATTGCACAAGGCGTTTCACGGAAGAACAAGGCATCCGGATGCACTATGCTATCGAAAACTACTATAGCACCTATAGCTGCGAAAAAATAAGAGAACGCACGCCTGCTAGTAATGAATTACTTAGTATTTATCCCAATCCTGCTAATAATTTTATTCGGGTGCATAATCGAGAATGTGCCGAATTCGCGCTCACCCTCTATAATACCGCGGGACAAAAAATACACTATCAGGAAAAGGATAATTATATCAATTTAGAGCGCGTTCCAACAGGTATTTATCTGCTAAACCTTCAAGATTTGCGCTCTGATTGGAGTGCTACTCAAACTATTTTCGTGCAGAAATAACTATTCTACTATTACCCGCACCCGTCGATTTTTAGCGCGGTTTTCGGAGCTGTCATTTGATGCCGTCGGAACAGTTTCTCCTTTAAAATCAAGTTGAATATCCGAATTTTGTGCCTCCAAATAGGCAGCTACCTGTTTCGCACGCCGCTCTGAAAGGGCAATATTATATGCATCCGAACCTTTACTGTCAGTATGTCCTATCACTTGAATCCTAGTAGCAGATCGTTCTTTCAATTGCTGAAGTAACGCATCCAATTTAGACTGCTCACTAATTTTTATATTCGATTTATCAAAGTCAAAATAGACCATTACATCTATCGGTTCAGGCGCAGGAAGTAAAGCTAAAGGTTCAGGTTCAGGAGGCGAAATTGGCGTTTCTAAAGGCGCGCATTCAGGACGAATATCGAAAACCAAAGTCGCTTCGCTTTCCATTGTTAATTCAAAATTTTCTCGAACGGTAATGGTATCATCCGCATATTTGAACCGTTGTAGGAATTTACCTGCACGCTGCAACATAGAGAAGGCATATTCACCCGTCGTGGAGTTACTACGAGCGGTCATCAGCAATTCATTCGTCGCTAAATCATATAATTCTACTTGGGCTTGGCTTGGATTTCCGTCACAGTCTACAACCGTTCCTTCTATCAGGACGGTAGGTTGCGGTTTGATAAAATCATTGTTTTCGCCTAAGTGTGCGTAGTAAATATCGCTATTTCTTACGAAATAAGCATCGTTGCCCAATGCCCCAATGATGAAGCCATAGTCATCTTCTTTGGTATTGAAGGGCGCGCCAATATTGATAATGGTATCGCAGCTATTATCTACTCGAAGCGTCGTTTTCAGGATTTCAATGCCGCCTTCGCCCCCATAACCATCCGAACCAAAATAGACCGTCTGGTTATCAGCAGCTATGAATACGGAGCGTTCATTATCGTCTGTAGAGATAGCTAAACGTTCTGGGTAACTCCACTTCCCGCGCGGTTCGCGACGACTAATGTAGAGATCCATTTGTCTATCATAATACGGGCCAGCGGCTACCAGAAATATGCGCTGATCGGGTGAGATTGCCATTCCATCGGTAGCATATTGCTGATATTTGAAAATGCTATCTCGAAAAAATTGATTGATGCCACCAAAAAGGCCTACAGGATTCTCCCAATCTTCGCCATAGAGTTCCGCACGATAATACGGACCACCAGAACGTTCCCAGCCCATTTTCCAGCTTTGAAAATAAACCGTTTGCCCACCTGGGGAGATATTCGGCTCATCTTCGCCTCTGCGAGTATTTACTATTTTGGGTAAAAATTTAGGCTTCTGCCAAGTCGTATCTTGTTTTCTACTAAACCAAATATCGCCATCGTACTCTTGCTTTCCATCAAAAACCACATGCCCATGCGACGACCAAGGTGCTTCTCCTCGCCCCGACATGAAATACAATTGCTTACCATTCGGTGTGATGGAAAGATTGGTTTCTCGAAATTCGGAGTTTAATTGCTCTAAGGGATAAATTATCATTTCATCGCTTTTATTGGTGTCAATTTGGGCAAAAAGAGAGGCAGAAAAAAGGATAAACAGGAATGGCAAAAATCGCATAGTTGAATTTTGTGTGTTGATGCAGAACACTTTGAAGATGACAATGATAAACACTCAATGAATATCTTTTGAATAAACGAATACAAAAACATTCACTCATTCAAAATTATTTCATTCACTCATTGAGTTTATAAATCGTTTAAGAGACTTTATTTATTGCCAATCAGACTAGACTTGTGGGGATTCATCCTCAAAGGCCACATCCTCTTGAAGGGGGCGATAAGGGGAATTGTCTTGATGTTTTTTCATCAAATTCCAACCAAAGAACATAGAACCATACAGCAAAATGATGGACACAATCATCAAGTTATCCGACATTTGCTGTAGAATGAAGAAGTCATACACTCCATGAAAAAGCGTCGCAATCAAGAGTCCGCGCAGGAGATGCTGGACACGTTCTTCGGGTTCAAATTTGGCTTTGCCTACAAAATAACCCATCACAATCGCAAATACCCCATGTGCTGGCACGGCTGTAAAGGCACGAACAAGCGTAATTTCCAAACCATATTGAGTGGCATACATCAGATTTTCGAGTGTAGCAAAGCCCATTGCAATCATCACAGAATAGACGATTCCATCATAAGGTTCATTGAAAAATTTCTGCTGAAACGGATAGGCATAAAGCGCTAAAAATTTGAATAATTCTTCGTTTAAGGCGACTACAATCAGAGCTACAGCAAGCGTCAACCAAATACTTTCGGACTCATGAAAGCCCAAACCATCCGCCCATTCTTCGATACGAAGTGCTGGAAAGGTAATTAGCATCCCTAATGCAAAACAAAGTATTAGAGGAAGTGCTTGTTCCTTTTCATATTTATCTTGCTGAAAAATAAGAAAGCTAATAACAAGCCCTGGCAAAATAGCCAATAGAATAACTGGAATATCATTCATAAATGAAAACTAAGCGTATTTTTTGATACGAGATGTGAGCTGTTTTAGATAAGGCAAAGTGGAAGAATAAATTGGTCGTTCTAATCTAGGCATTTTTTCTTCTGACAAGCCCTAAAAAATTAAGCATAGCCGAGCTACGGTTCATTTTTTAGGGTTTGTCAGAAGGGAAAAGGGCAGTTTAAAATGGCTAATTTATTCTTCCACTTTGCCTAAGTAGTCTTTGGTGTGATAACGCGAAGATACGTGCAAACATTTGATTTTGGGTAAAAAAGGAGGTAAAAGCTATTTTTTTTACATATTTTTCGGACTCAACCAAATAATATTTTATTCCTTTTCGTAAAATACATTTATCCGCTACGCTATCCTATTATGAAGCAAAAAATTCTAAAAATCCGCGAACTAATAAGTAAAGCCCGTTTGGAAGAGGCAACTACAGCAATTTTACAATTAGATACTACGTATAATGATCTAGTTATAAGTTTAAATGCAAGACTATCCGCACTCAAATTGCAGCAATTAGCAGGCATTATTAGCACAGCAGATGAAGGCTTAGAGCGTCGCAGAGTTACGAATTCTTTAATAGAAATCACATCAAGTATTGAAAAGGATACGAAAGTTGACGTAAATCATGAGGTAAACACCAAAACAAGTATAAAAAAACAAGATAGTACAAAGAAAATAATGCTTATTTATCATGCAACTGATGCAAACTATGCAGAAGGAATAAGCAGTCATTTATTTCCTAAAATCAGAAGTGGCGCAATAAGTATATTTGATATTCAAGAAGATGTTCCACCTAACGAAGATAGAGCGAAGGTGCTAGAAACGGAGCTACAACAATCTGATTTAATATTGGCACTCATTAGCAATAATCTTTACAAGAAAGCAACACAAAAAATAGCCTTAGAGGTAGAAAAACAAGTAGGTAATAAGCGCGTAATACCAATAAAAGTAACGCCTTTCAATATGGATGGCACACCTTTTGAACGCTTACAAGGACTTCCATTAGGAGGAAAATCCTTATCAGAATACGATAATATAGATCGTGCGATGTATGAAATTTCAAAAGCTATCATAGATCTAATAGATAAGATGTAAGTCTGATAGATTCAAGAATATCTGATATTGGGCTTAAACACCTAAATTTAGTCTCAAATCTTATATCTTTCAGTCTCAAATCTGTAATAAAAACACTCAAAATATGAAATATCTAAGTCTCGGTTTAGATACCAATGGAAAACATTTATTTGAAAATCCAGATCCGAAAAAACTTGCCGAATACATCAAGGATGCAATTGGTAGCAATACGATAAATGAGGTCGTGAATGCCACCAAACTGACAGGTGTACGCGGCACATCCTACGATGAAATAGAACGAAAAAGCCTCGACATCGGCAATCCTAAAAGTGTGGGTTGGACGTACCTAGTGCATGAAGCAGACCCGAATCTGGAAGAAATCAAGCGCATTATTCATCCGCTTGCGGTGCATAGAGGAATGGAATGTCCGGACGAACCGATGCTTTTCAGAGGCGAAAGCCTAGAAGATTGGAACGACTGGATAGAGAAAGACTACGAAGGGATGAACGAACCCAATAAAATGCGTCCGCACTATATCCTGATTGTAGGTGGTCCGCTTGATATTCCGTTCTTGTTTCAGTCCGTTTTAGATACCACGGCAAGCGTGGGTAGAGTTCATTTTGATGCGTTGGAAGACTTAGAAACCTATGTCAATAAACTCATTCGACTGGAAACAGCCGATGAACCTACTGTAGATAAGGAAGTGCTGTTTTTCGCACCGAATCATGGCCCGAAAGATGCCACGCATTTCAGCCACGAATATATGGTGAAGCCCATGCGAAAATATACGCATAAGCAACTCGGTTTCGATACCCATGCCTTGATGGACTACAAAGCGACCAAGCAAAATTTGGTGGACGTTTTTGCTTCGCGCAAACCTGCATTGGTATATACCGCCAGTCATGGGCTGGGCGATATCGGTACAGGCATGAAGCACCAAAGGCGCGTAAACGGCGGCATTGTTTGCCATCATGAGCGGAGTATGAATGTGCAGCGCGATGTCTTTTTAGCGGAAGATGTCCCGATGGATAAGCCGTTTTTGGAAGGTGCTATTTTTTATCAATTTGCTTGTTTTGGCTACGGCACACCCAAAATGAGCGACTATTCGCATTGGCTGAAAGGCGAAAATCAGCGACTTGCTAAGGAGGATTTTATATCGGCTTTGCCTAAAAAACTCCTAGCACATCCGCAAGGTCCAATTGCTTATATTGGGCATTTAGATACGGCCTTCCTTCATGCCTTCGCTGATCCTGATGATTTGGATGGATTAGAAAAGTGGGATGATAGAATTTCGCCGTTCATATATGCGATAAATCAATTGCTAGGCGTTCAACCTTCGGGCATCTCGATGACCAAAATGAATGAACGCTATAGTCGCTACAACACCTATATCGCCAATGTGAGTGATCGGGTAAAACGTGGCACTTACGACTGGAACGACTCGCGCGAAGAACGCATTCGTGATACTTGGATTACCCGCAGCGATGCGCAAAACTATATGGTTTTCGGTGATCCTGCGGCACGGCTTCGTATTCCGAGTGATAAGGAGGTGGCTTGAGAGGGATGAGATATGAGGGATGAATTAGGAGTGAGAAGTGATGAGATTTCCAACTC
>CALGLY010000062.1 GCA_937959095.1 uncultured Saprospiraceae bacterium | reverse complement strand
TATAACACTTTTCGATTTCTTTTGAATTTATACTTCGTTAAAAATACTCGCCATAGCCTTGCTATGTCTGCGTTTTTTGCCTCGTCTAAATCCAAAATAAATTCGAAATCTGTTACAACTTATTCTTTATTCATTCCTAAGGGAATTTGTAAAAAATAATCTACCAGTTGGACAGGATAATTATCCGCCTAAAAAACATAAAAAATAGTTCCGTGATGCAGACCATGCAACGATTTTTTAAATTTTTTACGCAAAAAAATCTCACTGTCGAACTGGTAGATTATTTTCTACAAACTCCCTAATGCCGTAATGCGATAATGTTGTAATATTTCGCTCATTAACGCATTACAACATTATCACATTGAAGCATTAATATCCTTATACATCAAAGCGGACTAGATTCACGAAGCGTTGTAAGCGTTCGCGAATAGCCGTTTCATCCAATTCTGTCATGCGTTCGATACCGAATTTCTCGACACAGAACGAAGCCATAGCAGAACCATAAATGATAGCGCGTTTCAAATTTTCAAAAGAGGTATCGCCTGTTTTAGCGATATAGCCCATCATGCCGCCTGCAAAGGTATCACCTGCGCCTGTTGGGTCGAATACTTCGGCAAGTGGTAAGGCAGGAGCAAAGAAAATTTCATCGCCCTGAAATAGCAATGCACCATGCTCTCCTTTCTTAATAGCGAGGGTTTTAGGTCCCATTGCCATGATCTTTTCGGCTGCATTCACTAGCGAATATTCTCCAGAAAGCTGACGTGCTTCTTCATCATTGATGATAAGCATATCTATTTTTGCAATGACTGCTTTTAGTTCCTCCATTGCTATATCCATCCAAAAATTCATCGTATCCATAGCGATGAGTTTCGGACGCGTTTCTAGTTGTTCTATCACGCGCATCTGCACACTAGGTGTAAGGTTACCTAGCATTACAAATTCTGCATTTTTGTAGCTATCTGGTAGTACTGGATCAAAGTCCGCCAATACATTCAGTTGCGTGTCTAGGGTGTCACGCTTATTCATATTATCATGGTAACGGCCTGCCCAGAAAAACGATTTTTCGCCTTCCTTTACCTGCAATCCATCCAGATTGATACCTCTATTTTTCATGTCTTCTAGCACTGGCGTAGGGAAATCATCACCTACTACAGATACGACTTGTATATCGCTTGCAAAATAAGACGCTGCTAAAGATGCGTAAGTAGCCGCACCACCTACAATGCGTTCTGCTTTGCCAAAAGGCGTTTCTATTTCATCAAAGGCAACAGTGCCTACTACTACTAAACTCATTATGAATTATTGAAAGCATCCGCAAGAAGCGGATTGATTGAAAATGGATAATGACGGATTGGTTTTCCCTTCATTATGCAATAACGGCGCGAAAGTAAGGAAAAATGATGACTTCAAGTTTATGCTTCTAGTTCACATACCGCCAACCAAGCCATCAGTCCAGCACCATATTTCAAGCATTCTTCATCCACATCGAAGGTGGTAGTATGAATCGGAGAAGTGATGTTTCGCGCTTCATTCCGAATACCCAAGCGGTAGAAGCAAGCGGGCATCTGCTGCGAATAGTTTGCAAAGTCCTCCCCACCCATGCGTATCGGGAGTTCTACTACATTCTCTGCGCCCATATAGGCTTCTGCATAGCCGCGCATCCGTTTTGTGAGTTCTACATGATTCATTAAATAGGGGTTGCCATTACTTACTTCTAGCGTAGCTCGTGCGCCCATACTTTCTGCCATCAGGCGTACCATTTTTTGCATTCTTTCGATAGCTTCGGCACGCCAATCTTCATCCATCGTGCGGAGCGTGCCAAGTACTTCTACTTCATCAGGAATAATATTAGTGGCGCCGCCATTAGAATTTATTTTCCCGAACGTCAATACACAAGGTAAAATCGGATTGCAATTGCGACTTACGATTTGCTGCAAAGCCACGATTAGGTGAGCGGTCACTAAGACTGAATCTACGCCTCGGTGTGGCATAGCACCATGCCCGCCTTTACCATATACATTAAGCTTTAGTTCATTGGTAGATGCCATATATTTTCCAGCTTTTACGCCTATTTTTCCTACTTCGAGAGGCGAAAAAACGTGCTGTCCAAAAATGCTGGCAGGTTTCGGGTTTTCTAATACGCCTTCTTCTATTAACTTCAATGCACCTCCTGGTGTTATTTCTTCGGCAGGCTGAAAGATGAGTTTCACTGTTCCTTCAAATTCATCTTTTACACTATTCAAAATCCGTGCAGCACCTAGCAAGGAAGCTGTATGTACATCATGTCCACAAGCGTGCATTACGCCTTCATTTTGGGATTTATACAGTACTTCATTCGCTTCTGTAATGGGTAAGGCATCCATATCTCCTCGCAAAGCGACCGTTCTGCGTTCGGGATTTTGTCCTTTTATGAGTCCGATTACACCTGTTTTTGCCCATCCGCTTTCATGCGAAATACCAAAGGCTTTTAATTGCTTCGCTACATATTTCCCTGTTTCAACCTCCTGAAAAGAAAGCTCTGGATGCTGATGCAAATGTCTTCTCTGCTCTACTATTTCCCTATGATAGGTTTCTGCAAGTTGCTGTATTTTTGCTTTTAATGTAGCTGTTGCCATACTTCTATTAGGATAAAGAAAGATGAAAAATAGGTTGCTATTCTACTAGTTTGGTTGGAATTTCAAGCCAAACAAACGATAAAGTCCGAGTAGTAATAAAAATAGATGTCAAAGTTACGTTTTTGGAAGATTAAGTAGCAGCAAAAATAGACTGTCAAAAATGAACAGTTATTTATGCCCTAGTAAGTGCAACAAATTTAGCATAATCAAAGCCTGATTGATGCTTGGTTCCATGTTTTTTATAGCCTAAATTTTCGGATGCTGCATCACCATAAAAGAAATTGAATATCAAATCGTATTCCTGTGATTTTTGATGCTGTAGATAATGCGCCTCTATTGCGCTAAATGGTACGTTCTCCATCTCTCTATTTTTATCTACGGTATTTTGTGCCACGAATATTTCTTGTTCTAAATGTTCTTCTAGCGTTTTGGGTATTGAGTGCTGTAGTCTAAAAAGGGTACGACTTAAATATTCCTTTGTTCTGAGACGAACTATTTCTTTGGTATAAGCTTCACTTGTCCAAAAATAAGGCGTACAAAAGTTTCGCTTTATCAAGGCATTTATTTTGAACTTACTATCAAAATCGCTAGTGTAAAAATTTGTCCATCCTCCTTGCAAATCATCTGCTATGTTTAGCACCACCTCTATCGTTGTATGGCTTTTATCTTTTAGGGTTGAATTGAATAGTTCGATCACCTCTACCATTAAAGACTCTACCTCTAAGTGTTCTAATTCTTCTATCTTTTGAAGGATATGCCCTTTTGCCATAGGGTTAAATCCTGCGATAGGAAGGATTAAATCCCCTTTAGTTGTTCCTTGCAATTTGAGTAGATATTCTTTGAATCGATTCGCTGATATAGGTTTTGAGTAGAGTGTTTTCATTTCTGATAATATCGGTCTTAATTGAAATTGCATGCTGTTTTCTTTTATCTTAAAGTTGGATGTTGTATTTTAGAGTCAATTAAAGTCAAATGAAAATGAAAAAATATAGCTTTCTAGTTCTCTGTATGCTTGTATCTATAGCAACTTTTGCACAAAAAGATATTCTTTTTACAAGTACGGTAAGTAGTGATTCTATTCTGACAGGCAATTATTTCGAATTGACCTATACCTTAGAAAATGCAGAAATGATCGCCTTCAATACCCCCGATTTTGAAGGTTTTGAAGTCGTTTCTGGACCAAATACTTCCAGTACAAGGAGTATCATAAATGGCGATATGACACAAAAAATATCTTATAGTTATTATCTGCGCCCGATAGAAATAGGAACATACAATATTCCTACAGCAAGTGTAGAAACAGAACAGGGAACACTAGAAAGCGAAGCGTTTCAAATTCAAGTAGTGCCAAATCCTGATGGTATTATTCAAGAACCAAAGCAAAATAAACAAGAATTTTTCTTTGATACTCGTTCTTTCGATCATCCGTTTTTTCGTTCTCCTTTTGAAGATCAGCCTGCACCAAAAACAAAACCTGTTCCTAAAAAGAAAAAGCGAAAAATCACGAAGGTTTAGGCTATTCTGTTAAAAAACTTTGAATTGCTAAATTATAGCCTTTCAGTCCTAAACCTACAATCACGCCTGCACAATTGGCTGAAAAATAGGAGTGATGTCGAAAAGTTTCGCGGGCATGCACATTAGAAATATGCACTTCTATGACGGGTGTAGTGATTGCTTTTATAGCATCGCCAATCGCGATAGAGGTATGCGTATACGCACCACCATTCAGTACAATGCCATCGTGCGAAAAGCCAATTTTGTGGATATAATCGAGGAGTGCGCCTTCGGAATTGCTTTGGAAATAATGCAATTCTGCTTTGTCTTCAAAGCGTGCTTGCAATTCCATGAAATATTCCTCGAAGGTGAGACTGCCGTATATTTCAGGTTCGCGCTTGCCTAGCAAATTGAGGTTCGGCCCGTTGATGATGCTGATTGTTTTCATAATTTACTTCGTTAAAGTTACTTCATTCTGGAGCATTACACCTAAATGATTCCGATGCCGTACCGCTACAAAATAATTTCCAGCAGCCACATCAAAACTGACGGATGAACTGCCATCTAAATCCACAATAGTGCCATCTTTTTTTAGAAATGCAGCACGTTTACTTACTACGGTATTAGCTGGCTGACGGAGTTCTATCAATACCCAATCTACCACATCCGCAGGGATGCTAGGTACATTTTCTGTACCTGTATAGGTCGCAGTATAAGGCTGCATTAAAGGAATTAAATTATTAGTTCCTAAATCCGTATCCATTATTCCACTTGTCGAATTATAAGCCCCTTGTAATATGATTTTTACATCAATTAATACAGGAAGATAATCTAAAAATTCGTTTATTCCATCGGCATCGCTATCAAGCGCAGACCAGCAGGAAGCATTGAGTCGCATGACCGAACCGCAAGCATTATTCACTTGGATAACTTGCATTTGATTGCCGCTTAATTGAAATTGTACTTTGGCATAACTCCCTGATTCGGATGTGATAGTATTCGTAGTATTCCCTAGAAAAATATCGGAAGCGGTAGAGAAGTGATCGTAAGAAGCCACATGTATTTCCTGATTCTCTAAGTCTATAAATGCCTTTAATGTGGCTGTGGTATTGTAACAATTGGTAAAGGCATTCAATTCTACATAGAATAAGCCTGTAGTTGCGCTATCAAAATCAAAGGTTTCTACAACTGCATCTGAGCCACTTACCCAAGCGGTTTGTGCAAGGGAATTATCACAAGTTGTAGTTTCGGTCGTGTCATCAATACCATCGCCATCGCTATCTGTATCAAGTAGATTGAATTGTCCATCACCATCCACATCT
>CALGLY010000061.1 GCA_937959095.1 uncultured Saprospiraceae bacterium | reverse complement strand
TGCGAGTGGTTGTAACAATAATAAACTAAGTTCTGTACCATTACCGCTTTGCTCCCAAGCACGATGCGGTGCAAGTATCCAAACAACCTCATTATCAGCAGTTAATTTAATTATACCTTGTGAACGCGACGACACAATGATGCAGTCATCTTCTTCGCTATATGCCAAACCATTACCATGAAACCAATCACCATCTGATACCCATGCCTTACGCTTAGCATCTAAGGATTGCGTCATATCCCAACGATTTACAATACGATGTCCACTTCTATCAATTTCTATAATTTGGTCATCCCATGTCGGTAGTTCGGGCGAATTGGCAGTAAGTAACAGATTACCATTAGGCTTTTCAATAACCGTATGGTGGAAAGTGAAACCATCCAATGTCCAAGAATCTACCACACGTCCTAGCATATCCACCTCATATAACTTTGCATTTCTAACATTGCCAAAAATCATATTACCATTACGGGCGCGGACTAAACCAACATCATAGAAAAGTTCTTTCAATTCAGGATTTGCCTGATAATCTAAATACCAACGAATGTCGCCATAAGCATCGAACATCAATGGACTTTGTGGTACGGGGTTATCTGTATGTCCAAAATAATTGACTAAATAAAAGTCTCCATTGAGCTGTTCATTTTGGGCAGTATTAATTTCGATACGCGGTAATTGGGCTAAGGGAGGACCAATGCTAATCACTGTAGTATCACTAGCAAAAAGTGTTCCGCTCTTATCAAAAAAGTCAATCTCTATCTGATTGAAGTGATTATTATAGAGACCAAGCACTTGCATCTTGAAAAAATCATTTGGCGAGTTGTATTCCTTGATAACATCTGACTTTGCTCCGTGCTTTCCAACTACTTTGAGTCGTGCACTTACGTCTGTTTCTGCAAGTATCGTTACTTCGGCAGTGAGGGGGGCATAACCGCTAGGATTAACTTTGATTTCTACTGTAGGTTTTGCGATTTCTATCTTCGGTTCTTCTTCTGGTTCTACATCTTCTGTCATATCCTCACAAGCAGAAAACAATAAGACTAAGCAAATGGAGCTACTAAAAAGCATTGCTAATCTAAGCTTGTATTCAAAGAAAGTTGTTCTAATCATAGTAGGACAAAATTAGAATTAAAATACCAATAACAATACTACCGTTTGCAATAAACAGGGATTCGTAGCCGTAAAATTAATTTCTACCTTTACATTCAAAATTTAGTCTATCAGTAAGCAACTATACATATCATTACTTTTCGTTTTCATCTGTTCCCAATTCGCGCTATCGCAGAATGAACACTACACTATTGGCTTTTCTCAATGTACTAGTGGAGATAGTTGGAGACAAGCAATGCACGAAGAAATATATAGCGAACTGAGACTATACCCGAATTTAGAACTTATTATCAAAGATGCTAATAATGATAGCGAACTTCAAAAACAGCAGATCCAAGAACTGATCGCATCGGGTGTTGATTTGTTGATTGTTTCGCCTAACGAAGCTGAACCTTTAACGCCTTTGGTAGAAGAGGCTTATTATAAAAATCTAGCGGTTATTATTCTTGACCGCAAAACTAAGTCTGAATTATATACCGCTTATATAGGTGCTGATAATTTTGAAATAGGAAAAGCCGCAGGCCAATACATCGCTAATCAGGCACTGGGTAAAGAGACAAAAATAATAGAGATCTTTGGGCTTCGTGGTTCATCTCCTGCGATGAATCGGAATTTAGGATTTGAGCATATTATACAGCAATATCCCAACCTAGACCTCGTCGCTACTATTAATGGAAATTGGGAAAAGGAAGATGTCCTTACAAATTTACCTGATGTCTTGAAACAACATCAAGATACAAAAGTAATCTATGCACATAATGACCGTATGGCTTTGGGAGCATATCAGGTTTGTGAACAATTGGGGCTGAAAGATAGTATTAGTATAATAGGTATAGATGGTTTGGCAGGGCCAAATGGCGGAATTGCCTATGTAGCAGATGGCTTACTAAACGCCACTTTTCTATATCCTACGGGTGGAGAAGCAGCAGTTCGCTTGGCTGCTAAAATCCTAAATAATGAACCCTTTGAAAAAGAAAATATCTTACCAACCACGCTGATAAACGCGAATAATGTCCATGTACTACGTGCTCAAACAGATCGGATTCTCAACCAACAACAACACTTAGAGCAGCAAAGTCGCACTTTAGCAAATTATCGTTTTCAACGAAATGTACTTTTGGGCGTATCGGTATTGCTTAGTTTACTTCTATTTTGGTCTGTCTTCAATCGTCGTTCACAAAAGCAAAGGCTTGATCCAAAAATAGAAACAAGCACTCCCCCAAGGGTTTCATCGAATACGAAACAAGCGATTCAACCTGCCGAGCAATCTTTTATTGAGCAATTCAAGCAAAGTATCAAGGATAATTTATCCAATCCAGAGTTTGGAGTAAAAGATTTATGTAGAGAATTGGGCTTATCACGCGCTCAAATTTATCGTAAAGTCAAATCGGAATTGGGATATAGTGTAGGTGATTATCTTCAAAAAGCCCGCCTAGAAACGGCAGTTAAATTACTGAAAACGACTGATCTTTCCATCAGTGATATTGCTTATCAGGTTGGTTATAATTCCCCCTCTTACTTCTCTACAGCATTCAAAACAAAGTATGATTGCTCTCCTTCAGATTATAGAAAAAAACTTTAAAAGCTTTATTTTCCAAATTTTATCTTACAAAATAGCCACTTTCAAAATTATATCATGCACCAATAGTGTGAGATAATGAGATGATATTAAAAACATTATTTGTCTCATCAAAATTTAACACATTTCTCTAAGCCAAGAAAATAAGGTGATAGCGCAGTTTCCAAATCTTTTTTCGTGCTGAATTTTTTTTTGGAATGAAATCAAACTACTCCAATACCAATTCAAACCTAATTTTGTCTTGTCGCAATGCAAACGTTTGCGAAGCTTTATAATAGAGACAAAAATTAGATGAAAAACAAACTTCTATATTGGTCAATTACGGTAGCTCTTGCAGGTTTCCTTTTTGGTTTTGATACGGTGGTGATTTCGGGTGCGAATTTGCCAATAAAGGAATTATGGAATACCTCACCGTGGTTTCATGGCACGTTCATTATGTCTATGGCATTGTGGGGAACAGTGCTTGGTTCGCTCTTTGGTGGTTATCCATGTCAGAAGTTTGGTCGCAAGAAAACTTTATTTTGGGTAGGTGTACTTTACCTAGTCTCTGCCTTGGGTTCGGCTATGGCGTGGGATCCATATAGTTTTTCTTTCTTTCGTTTCATTGGTGGGATAGGCGTAGGCGCATCTTCAGTAGCTGCTCCCATGTATATTTCTGAAATTTCTTCTGAAGACCGTCGAGGTCGCTTAGTGGCATTATATCAATTCAATATTGTATTTGGGATTTTTGTGGCTTTTATCTCTAACTATCTTTTGGAAGGGATTGGTGGTGCAAATGATTGGCGATATATGCTCGGTGCAGAAGCGATTCCTGCTGTTTTGTACTGCCTATTGATTCTAGGTGTACCAAATAGTCCACGCTGGCTAATCACCGAAAAAGGCGACGAGGCAGGTGCAAAAACGATACTTAGTCAAATTGGTATCACAGATATTAGTTCCGAAATCCGCAAGATTAAAGAATCTGTAGTTAGTAACACAAGAGAACGCCTGTTCAACGGCAAATATAATAAGCCGTTAATGTTGGCGTTTGTCTTAGCGTTTTTCAATCAACTTTCA
>CALGLY010000060.1 GCA_937959095.1 uncultured Saprospiraceae bacterium | reverse complement strand
AGAGAACAGAGACAGAGGTGGCCGAGGTGGCGGTGGTGGACGCGGACGTGGCGGCTACGGCGGCGGCGGTGGCGGCTACGGCGGCGGCGGTGGCGGTGGTTACGATCGTGGCGGCGGAGGCGGCTACGGTGGTGGCGGCGGCGGAAGAAGATACTAAAATTTAAACTTTAGATATCAAGGAATTTTTATTTAAGTAAAAATTCCTCTCGCAGGGACTTTGATGATTCTTATTTTATCCTTTATGGAAGAAATAGAACCAGCAAAGTCCCTTTTTTATTTGCGCCTTTAAAATTCAATACGATGAAGAACAAAACTACCTGAAAGCCGGGAAACGCATTTCAAAAGTAGTACCAACTCCAACTTCCGAATCAATAGATAGCTTCCCATTCAGATATTCCACACGCGACTGTACATTCCGAATACCCATGCCATAATTAGCCGTTTCAATATCGAAGCCAATGCCATCATCCTCGAAGAGTAGTTCGATACTGGAGTTTTCAAAGGTGAGTTGTATCAAGACTTCATCGGCTTGGGCGTGTTTGATGGTATTATTTAGGAGTTCTTGAACAATGCGATAAAGCATCAAGGCTTGCTCTTCAGATAGAGTAGGGACTTTGCCAAAATACTGAACGATAACTTGTACTTGTTGTGCTTCATTTATCTGGTTGGCTAAACCTTCCAAAGCAGGAATTAATCCATATTTATGTAGGGTTTTTGGTAGAATAGCATAGGCAATGGCGCGGGTTTCTTTCAAGGCATCATTGAGGAGGGAGGCTACTTTTTGCTGCTGTTGTTCATCCTTAATTTTAAGTTGGTCAAAGTATAATTTCGTAGTAGAAAGGATACCGCCTAGGCTATCGTGCAATTCTTTCGCTACGCGTTCGCGTTCTCCTTCTTGGGTTTGTACGATGGCGCGCGTTCGTTCCAATTGGGCACTTTGTTCTAGGGTTTTGATGCGTTGTTCATTCAGTTCTTGGTGTTGCTGTGCTAAAGCACGTTCTGCACGTTGCCGACGACGATTATTGAACCACAGTAAGCCGATTAGGGTCATAATCGCCAATGCTCCTACTACTAAATTGATAATAATAATCCGCTGTCGCTTATTGGTTTCTGCCTTCAAATTATTTTCAATAGCTAGTGTCGTATTAAGCTCTTCTAAGCGTTCGGTTTCAAATTTTTCACGTATTTCTGTCAGTTCGTTATTGAGATAGGTATCCTTTTCTTTATCCCCAAATTCTTTGAACTTCAGCGCGTGTTCATGGGCTTTGGGATAATTACCCAATTGGGCATAGCAAGATTGCAAATGCTCATGTATTGCTTTGCTTTCATAGCCTAAAGCTTTAGCGATTTCCAGGGCTTCTTTCAGGTATTCAATGGCTTTTTTGCAATCTCCCTTTTCTCGATATATCGCACCTGCTATATGTAATATCCAATCTAATTGTAAGGAGTCTTTTTGTTGTTTTTTTAAATCCAAAGTTGCTGTAATAGCCTTCACTGCATTCGGATAATCTTCTTGTGAGCGATAGGTCTCTGCTTTTTCAATACTTACAGCAATTAAGCCAAAGGTGTCTTTATTTTGACGATAAGATTCTATGGATTTGTCGTATAAAAACAAAGCACTATCAAGTTGTTTGTTTTGCCGCCAAAGTACATTTGCCAAGCCACTATAAATATGCCCATAATAGAAGGAATCTTGGGCGATTAGTATTTTTTGTAAGGCAGCACGTTGGTATTTTTCATAGCGGGCAAAATCTGCTGCATTATTATACCAATATCCAATATCGTGATAGACTAGGGCTTCGCAAAGTACATCGCCACTCGCTTTGGCATATTGAACGGCTTTTGTGAAGTTTCCCATGGCATCATTACCGTCATTTGAGAAAGAATGTCCTAAGGAAAAGTAAGCACGTCCCATCAAGAAGGTATCTTGGTGTTCCTCTGCCCAGCGTAGAGTGTCTAAAGTCGCTTGTTTATCCTCTACGAAAAAATCCTGATGCCATTGCGCGAAACCGATATTCCACAATATACAGCAAGTGGCGATATGGAATAAGCGTATCAATCGAGTAGCTTATTTTCGATAGCAATGCGTACTAAACCTGCGGTATTTCGAGCATCTAGTTTCCGTAGGATATTACTACGATGCGACTCGACGGTATTGAGACTTATGAATAATTCGTCTGCTATTTCTTGCGTAGTGCGCTCTGATATGATAAGCTGTAAAACTTGTTTTTCGCGTCGCGATAGTTTTGGGAGTTTTGCTTTTGCCTTGGCTGCTTTTTTTTCATTGGACAGGGCAGCCATCATGGTTTTCATCACTTCGGGACTATAATAATTTTCGCCTTGTTGTACGCTTTTTATGGCACGTAATAATTCATCTTTGCCCGCACTCTTCAGCACGTAGCCATTCGCGCCATTGGCGAGTAAATCCTTGATAAAGCCTGCCTCATTCAGCATACTCAATATCAAAATCTTGACATCAATGCCTTCTTTTTGGATGCGTTGGCAGACCTCCAAGCCATTGAGCTTTGGAAGATTAACATCTAATAAAATCAGGTCAATTGTTTGCTTCTGGAGGGCATCGAATACACTCGCGCCATCATACACGCAATCTACGACCTGCATATTTTCTTCTTGTGCTAAAATAGATTGCACGCCCTCTACAAACATTTTATGATCGTCGGCGATAAGGATGTTCTTCATTTCTTTTTTCTGATTACATTATGCAAGTTACGATGATTATTGATTATTTTACCCATTTCGTAATCGCCAAGTTTATTTGGCAGATTCATACAAGCGTTAAAATAAATAGCATGCCTAAGCATACCTTATCGAAGTCGAATTATATTCAATATTTAGATTGTCCAGAAGAATTGTGGCTTTGGAAAAATAGAAGAGACCTAAGAAAACCCGAAGCGGAAGATACCCTCTTCAAAATAGAACAAGGGGACTTGATAGATGTGTTGGCGCAACGTTGGTTCGAGGAAGGTGCGGTAGTAGAAGGTGTCCTGATTCCACCACATCAAGCGTCCTATCAGGATGATTTGCGTGTGGATGGCTACATTGCTATTTCGGATGTAGTAGTGACGCATGAAGATGGGAGTGTTTCTATTTTTGAGGTGAAAGGTTCGACTAAAGTGAAGAAAAACCACATCCACGATTCGGCTTTTCAGCGGACTGTTTTTGAGCGCAAAGGCTATACTGTCCGAGATAACTATATGGTGCATGTCAATCGGGAATATGTATTAGATGGAGAAATTGATAAGCAGCAAATATTGACGACCACCAAAATCACTGAAAAAGTAGAAGCAATACTCGAAGAAACCTACAAGCGTGCCGAAGAAGCGATGGAATACATCAATGGACCAGCACCAGCACCACGCCTGACAGC
>CALGLY010000059.1 GCA_937959095.1 uncultured Saprospiraceae bacterium | reverse complement strand
CACTATGAAAGCATTTCTACAAGAACTAAAAGGACGAAATACAGCCTTGTATCGCTTTGGTGGATTATGCCTTCTTGCTGCTTTGATTTGTATCTTCCTCATCGGACTAACAGATACACAAGTACTAGGCATCAGTGCTTGGATAAAGCCTATGAAGTTCTTTTTATCCACTACTATTTTTGCTTGGACAATGGGCTGGATCATGGCTTATTTAAATACAAACCGTACCGCAACCATCTACTCATGGATATTTATTTTAGTCTTTCTTTTTGAGCTTTCCTATATTTTTATGCAGGCTGCTTTCGGAGAATTATCCCACTTCAATACCGACACCCAGCTCGAATTGACTTTGTGGGGCATCATGGGTGCTCTCATCATTACGCTCACGCTTGGCACAGCTTATATTGGTTTTTTGTTTTTCCGAAATGCTTTCCCACAACTCTCCAAAGCCTATCTATGGGGCATCCGATTAGGACTATTTATTTTTGTAATTTCTGCTTTTGAAGGGATGCTGATGGTCTCCGCCCTCGCACATACGGTAGGTGCAGCAGATGGCGGTGAAGGGCTTCCGATTATCAATTGGAGTACCAAACATGGTGATTTGCGCGTAGCCCATTTTTTCGGAATGCACGCCCTTCAAATTCTCCCTTTAGTGTCTTTTTATTTGTTAAAAAAGGTAAAATTTGTTATTTTATTTGCAATTAGCTACCTTGGTTTCATAACGTATATGTTAATGCAAGCCTTGGGCGGCATGCCCTTATTAGCCTTGTAGCAAAGACAGAGACAATCATGGAACAGCAGGTATTTGGATTTGGTATTGAGGTTTGGGACAATCTCGTAGTAGGTATATTAATTCTTTTTGGACTCGTTGAGACGATAGCGGGTAACCTTAACCGAACAAATCGAAAGTTTGGTGATTGGATACAAGAGGCGGGAAGTTTTTTTGCGTTAGCAGGCCTGATAAAACCTACTATTATCCTAGCTATAGTCGTGCTGGGAAATGCCCTTTTTCCTGCCTATATGGATGTCTTCACGAATTGGAATATCGGATTGGTACTAATCGGCTATCTCCTGATAGATGATTGTTTGCAATATTGGTATCATCGTTCGGCACATGAATATCCTTTTCTTTGGAAACTCCACCGCACGCACCATCAAGCGGAAGAAATGGGCTTTTTTGTTTCCTACCGAAATGCGGCACTGTATTATGTCATTATGCCCAATCTTTGGTGGGGTGGCATAGTTACGTTCATGGGTGGTGGTTTGGCAGTAGCTATTGGGTTGGTACTGAAACAAATCGTGATTATCGGCTCACATAGTACCCTTTCTTGGGATAAATTTTTCTATCGACTTTCCTTTCTTCGTCCTGTGATGTCTGTCTTGGAGCGTATCATCATCACGCCTGCTTTTCATCATGCACATCATGGCAAATCGAAACTAGATGGCGTAAGCGATCCGAATGGTAATTTCGGAAATATGTTTTCTATCTGGGATCAGCTTTTTGGTACGGCGACCTTTACCCGCCAATTTCCTAGCGATTATGGACTTCCGAATGACCCAAAAGAACATTGGACAGCCGCTTATCTTTATCCCGCTGTGCAATCGAAAGACCAAAACAGCGAACTTTCTAAAGGCTATGTAAAAACACGTACCGCCACGCCTGAGCCACTTACCGTAGAACTAAAAAAAGGTGAAGCCTATCTCTGGTGTCAATGCGGCATGAGTAAAACGCAACCCTTTTGTGATGCCTCCCATCATGGGACCAAGTTTAAGCCTATCCGATTTGAAGCACAACGCGATGGTAAGGCAAAACTATGCAATTGCAAAATTTCAAAAACCAGTCCGTTCTGTGACAATTCGCATGAATCGCTTTAGAAGGAGATTCCTAAGAGCATGTTTGGAATTTTGGTTTTTTGACAATTTTTATATCTTGCATTCAACCGACAAATGCAAGTTTGAAATGTTCCACTATGAAAAATGTTCGTGTTTATCTGCTGCTTTTCGTACTGCTTTACCTTTCCGCTAAATGTGTCTTCCCCAAAGAGGTCGTTCAAGAAAAAGATTCCCCTGAAACTGCTACTAAAGCTACTTCAGGTCTAGGTTGTGTGGGTAAGAACTTTGATCTTGAGGCTTTTTTATACCGAGATGTTGCGAAGAAGATAGAAGCACAACGCCTTTTATATAATAGTCGAAATCCCTCCAAATTACAAGACTGCTCTGGCATTTTTCATCGGGTGCTTAAAAAAGTAGCTGCTAAAATAGAACCAAATTGTTCGCAATACATCTTCCCAAGTTTGCAAGCACGTTCTAGTAAAAATCTAGCACGCTGGTACCACGACCATAATAATTTCATACTAATTGGCAATCCACAAGAGGCAGGAAATTTAATTAAAATAGGTACAGTCGTCTTTTATGGACAACAAGGAAAACGCTACAAAAAACCAACCATTAACCTCTTGACAAGCAGAGAAGGCGTGCAACATATAGGACTTGTAGTAGAAGTAGAACGCGATGCAAATGGTAAATTGCTGAACTATGGACTCTTTCATGGGCATGGAAAAACAGGCGTTCAGGCGGCAGATATCACCTACTTTCATCGCTGGAAAGACAGTCATTTAGCCTATGGTAATGGTAACCAACAAATAGTAGGAATAGCAAATATTTTGACTAAGAAATAATGTCATCTACATCAAAAAAAATGACTTTATTTCTTAAAAAGGTCATTTTGTACCGAAAAAGCATCATTTTGTACTAAATTAGGGAATAAAAAAGCATTTTTATGTAAAAAAGTTCTATATTAGTGACATCAAAAAGGCGGTCTTATTTCTATACACTATTATTACACATTAAAAAAGGCATGTTATGAACAAATTAATCGCGACTACAGTTGTGCATAAACCTAAAAGGTAATTTAGACACAACAAGCATTAAATAAGTTATTTTCAAAAAAAATCACAAAGAAGCCCATCAGCTAGTATGATGGGCTTTTTAAATTAGTACTTTGTCCTGTCCCAACCCCAAAGTCCTGTTAAGCCTTCCAATAACTATTCCTATTATTCTATAGAAGCCACCAATTTTTGTTTCCTTTGCCCTAAAATCAGATTAGATATGAAATTCATAGCAGAAATAGACATCATGCCACATCAGGAACTACTAGATCCGCAAGGAAAAACAGTAGCCAAAAACATGAATAATGTAGATGTTGAAGGAATAGAAGATGTACGCATCGGAAAGCATGTGCGTCTTGATATTGATGCAGTAGATGAAGCAAGTGCAAAAGAAAAAGTAGAGGCTGCTTGTGAGCGTATCCTAGTGAACGCTATTATGGAAAAATATACCTATACACTTGTAGCGGTGGAGTAGAAGAGGTATTTTACTAGTAATTTTATTATTTGAATCCTTTTCGCTTATGCTCCACATTGTACCCACGCCTATTGGCAATTTAGAAGATATTACGCTCCGTGCGTTACGCATCTTGAAAGAAGTAGATTGGATATTGGCAGAAGATACCAGAACGTCCAAAAAGCTATTGATGCACTATGAAATTGATACGCCTTTGCGCTCGCATCATGCGCACAACGAACACGCCACCGTAGCACAAATTGTGGAAGACCTAGAACAGGGCAACAATATCGCCCTGATTTCGGATGCTGGAACACCAGGTATTTCTGATCCAGGTTTTTTGCTAGTGCGTGCTTGTGTGCAAGCAGGCATACAAGTGGAATGTTTGCCTGGTGCTACTGCCTTTGTGCCTGCCTTAGTGAATTCGGGCTTGCCGATGGATAAATTTTTCTTTGAAGGGTTTTTACCGCACAAAAAAGGCCGCCAAACCCGACTAAAATACCTCGCCGAACTGCCTTATACCTTTCTTTTATACGAATCGCCATTTCGTTTAGTGAAATGCTTAGATCAATTGCAGACCCACTGTGGCGCGGAACGCCTAGCCTGTGTTTGTAGAGAATTGAGCAAACTCCACGAAGAAGTAAAAACGGATACCTTAGCTAATTTACATCAATATTATAGCAGCAAAAAAGTAAAAGGTGAAATCGTAGTCGTGGTGAGTGGGGCGAAGTAATTTTGAAGCATATGAAGACATTTAAGATTTAATTTATACACCTCTTATATGCATCAATAATCCATTACAATTTCACCAAACTTATCACCTGTCTCGCACCACCACTCTGTACACGACAGTAATACGTTCCAGCAACTAAATTCTTTGTATCTACTACAAATTGCTGCGTACTCACGCCTTTTTTACCCTCAAAAATAGTACGTACTTTCCGTCCTTGTGCATCATATAAATCGAGGCGAATATGCTGTGGTTTATCAAGGGTAAATTCAATTTGAACTTGTTCCTGAAATGGATTTGGGAAAGCAACTATTTTCAAGTCAATCTCCGATATTTCTTTGGTTGCCGTTTGTTCCCCTATATCAATTTTATGGAGCGAACGTCCGTAGGTCGCTGCCACCAGCATTTGTGTAGGTTCATGCAGTTTCAAGTCTGTAACAACGACATTAGGCAAGGCTTCGCCGAGCAAATTCCAGTTTTCGCCCTCGTCAACAGAATAGAATACGCCAATATCGGTAGCCAAATAGAGCAGATTTGTACTTGGATTTTGAAGAATATCATTGGCTGGAATATCGGGCAAGCTGCTAGAAATATCTATCCAACTTGTACCAAAATCGGTAGTTTTGAACACATGTCCTTGATTGCTACCATAGCGATAGCCCGAAAATGTGACATAAGCAGTACCAGCTTCCGAAGGCGATGCAAAAACACTCGTCACCCAACGCACAGGCAAGTCTTCTGATATTTTTGTCCAATTTTGTCCGCCATCCGTTGTCACTTGTACATTGCCATCGTCCGTGCCAGCATAGATGATGTCCGTATCTAAAGGCGAAACACTTAGGCTAGTCAAGGTCGCAAATACTAGATTTCCATCCGTTAGTCCATTCGTGAGGTCAGGGCTGATAGGTATCCAAGTATTTCCTCTATTTCGACTTCTGTATACTCTATTTGCTCCTATAAATAAAGTGTTGGCATCATTAGGCTCCAAAACCACAGGCATATTCCAATTTCTTCGCGCGCTACTCGGCAGACTTCCTGTGATATTGCTAAAGTTATTTCCACCATTCAAGGAGCGCGCCAAATTACCATATTGATACTGTGCATAAATCGTATTACTGTTGGTAGGATCAATGAGTGGTGTGAAGCCATCGCCACCATAAATAAGCTCCCAATCGTCGAGTTCTCCGGTGCGAGTACGTACCGTTCCATTGTCTTGTGTGCCACCGTACAAGCGTTCTGGTTGCTGAAAATCAATAGCGCAGGCATAGAATTGAGTAATTGGAATATCTAATAAATGCCACGCAATGCTATTCGTATTGTATTGGATATAAATACCACCATCATTTCCGAAAAGGCGTAAATTTTCATTTTGCGGATGCACAAAAACACTATGCTGATCGACGTGCATATTGGGCGATATACGATCCCAAGAGGTGCCGCGATTTCTCGATTCAAACATATTAAGACTAGTCACAAAGACATGATCGGCATCATTTGGATGGATAAATACTTTCCCAAACCACCACATATAAGGTGGCGAATCGATGCCATTGCTATTTATTTTTTGCCAATTATTTCCTCCATTTTCAGTCCGATAAATGCCTTCAATGCCGCCTGTCTCAGCATTCACATACATCGCATACAGCACATTCGGAGAAGAAGGTGAAATGGCTATTCCTATACGTCCTTTTTGAGAAGCTGCAGTTGGTAATCCCTGTGTGAGTTCTTGCCACGTATCACCACCATCCGAAGAACGATAAATGCCTGATGTTGCGCCGCCATAGGAGCGTCTATCGGGCCGACGAATACGTTCCCAGAAAGCAGCATAAATGATATTTCCATCATTCGGATGTATGGCTAAATCAATCGCCCCCGTCGAGTCGGATACGCTTAGTACTTGCTCCCAATTCGTACCACTATCGGTGCTTCGGAAGACTCCGCGCTCGCTATTATTCGCAAAAAGACTACCCATCGCTGCCACAAACACGCGTTCTGGGTCAGCATGATCTACGACTACTTTCCCTATACTTCCTGCATTTTCCAATCCTAAATGCTCCCAAGTTGCCCCTTGATTATCGGAGCGATAAACGCCTAAACCGTCATAGGCGAGGGAGTTGCCACCTGCATTGGCTTCCCCTGTTCCCACATACATAATACGCTCGTCGGAAGGTGCAAGAGCCATATCTCCGATAGAAAGACTAGCTGTTTCATCAAAAATTGGATACCAATCTTCTCCCTGATTATCGGAGCGGAAAATGCCACCCGATGCGGTTGCCACAAAAATCGTATTTTGATTATCGGAGAACATTTCGATATCCGTCACACGTCCACCTATATTGAGTGGCCCTGCAAGTTCCCAATCGCTGCCACTGCGGGCTTCTATTTTTTTGGTTATCGTTTGCTCTTTTCGATAAGCTAATGCGGATAAGTAAGCTTGCTTGTCTATCTTACCTGTAGGGTAGGCACGTTGGCGGTAAAAATAGTCATTAGGTATTTTTTCCACTTTATTTTTGTCTGGAATATTACAGGCAAATAGGAGGGTTGCTAGTAGTAAAAGGGATAAGTAAACACACGTTTTCATTGGTTGAATTATTTTGTTTGATGAAAGATACGGCTTAATTATAATAATTAGGTTATTCTTTCTTCCCAAACCCCAATTCTATAGGTAAGTTGTTAGCATAAAATGTGTAATTTATTAGACATTATTCTAAGATATTTTGTATTGCATGGAAAAGAGTATTTTGAGACTAGTTGAGGCAAAAAATCGTAGCAAAAGACCTTTTAGTTGCTTACAAAAGACCTTAGAATAATGTCTACTAATACGCCTAATAAAAACAAGCATATGAAATTACTTAAAGGACTTCTTATTGTCTTTGTTTTGATATACAGTATCCTACTAGCGGGCTTGTATCTATTTCAAGAACAATTAATTTTCCGTCCTGAAAAAATCGATAAAAACTATACAGAAACAGCGATTCAAGGTCTACGATTCGACGCGTATGAGGAATTTTATTTAGCGCATGAAAATGGATTGAGAATTAATGCTCAACTTATAAAAACGCGCTTTCCGAAACGTGGGATTATTTATTTTCTGCATGGGAATCAAGGGAATATTTTTTCTCAAAAAATCAATAATCCCTTCTTCTTAGATCGAGGCTACGATATTTTTATGATAGACTATCAGGGCTATGGCAAAAGCGATGGCGTAGCAAGTGAACGTGCCTTGCAGGAAGACGCAGTGCTTGGCTATGATTTTTTGAAAGAACGCTATCCTACTTCCGAAATTATTATTCATGGGCATTCCTTGGGGTCTGTTCCTTCCTTGTATTTATCGACTGTTCGCCCTGCTAAATTTTTGCTTTTATCTGCGCCTATTTATACCGTAAAAGATATTTTGAATAAAAAAATGCCTTACCTATGGCTTCCTTTCGACTTTAAAACGAATTTTGATAACACGCCTTATATTGCTCAAATAGACCACTCGGTTTACATTGCTCATGCCATTAATGATGGAATAATTCCTTTTGAATCTACTCAAAACTTCAAGCAATTGCTTCGCCCTAAAGATTCCTTCACCGCAGTATCATATGGCGGGCATAATGCACTATCCCGAGGAAAAGAATACACTGCTTTAGTGAATCAGCTCTTTGGAGAACTAATGATAGACTAATAGACATTATTCTAAGTAAGTTTATTTGTAACTATTCAGAATAGAGAGCAGAGACCATTTTATTGAGAGAACAGAGACTTTAAATTATACGTCTTAGTGTTATTTTCTCTATTCTCTCAATAAAATGGCAACTATTCTCTGCTCTACTGAATAGTTACGTTTATTTTTTTGAACGCGGAGACGCAGAGGTGCGGAGGATTTTTTTACTATTTCTTTGCGCCTCCGCGCCTCTGCGTTCAAAAACTACTATATAGAATTTAAACCTATTTAATTTACGCAAGCCCTAAGCCGAAAAGTAGACCAATTCTTTACTAGAAGCTCGCAGAGAAAGCTTTTCTTTGTGCCATAATTGACAAGTTTATGCAAGCGATACAGCCTTATTTAGATAGTTTTTTGAAATATATGCAGCAACACCCTTTTGCTGCTGCTCCTACAGAATTATATGAACCGATTGACTATATCCTGAATTTAGGAGGAAAACGCATGCGCCCTGTAATGCTTCTGATGGCGTATCAGCTTTTCAAGGAAGATTATGAAAAAGCCCTGCCCGCAGCTTATGCCATAGAGATATTTCATAACTTCTCCTTGGTACATGATGATATTATGGATGTCGCGCCGCTACGAAGAGGCAAACCGACGGTGCATCATAAATGGGATGTGAATACGGGTATTTTATCAGGTGATGCAATGCTAGTATATGCTTACGAATATTTACTAAAACTAGAAGATACCTCTAAGCTACATCCTTTGATAAAGACCTTTAATAAAGCTGCGATTGAAGTATGTGAAGGGCAGCAATACGACATCAATTTTGAGACGCGCAATGATGTACGTATTGACGAGTATCTAAAAATGATTGAACTCAAAACCTCAGTGCTATTAGCAGGTGGTATGAAGATAGGCGCAATAATAGCAGATGCAAGCGAGGAAGAAGTAGAACATGTCTACCAATTTGGACGAAATGTGGGGATTGCCTTTCAGTTGCAAGATGACTATTTAGATAGCTTCGGAGATCCTAAAAAATTTGGAAAAAAAGTAGGTGGCGATATTGTACAAAATAAGAAAACCTACTTGATATTGAAAGCCCTAGAAATAGCAGATACTAAGACCAAAGCACAGCTCCTAGAATACATGACCACACCCACCGTGGAAGAACAACCCAAAATAGAAGCTGTGAAAAACATTTTAGAAGGGCTTCGTATTCCTGAACTTACATTTGAACTTAAAAATGCGTATCAAAATACTGCTTTTGAACATTTATCTGCTATCAAAGTAGCCGATGAACGCAAGCAAGTATTAAGAGATATTGCTGACGCGCTGCTTATTCGAGAAATGTAGACAACCCCTCTTCACGAATTTCTAAATAACTGATTTTTACACACCATTTTCTTCAACAACATGTTTGTAGACTTTAACTTGTATAAGGTAATTTACATTTGGAATAAGTAGTCAGACAAAAATCATTGAAACTGCTCCAAACAAGTAACACTTAAGATGCTATTTCCGTTTTTAGTGATATTCTGAATAAGCAAAATAACTTTTTAGAAGTTATTTTAGGGAGTATAGGCTGTTTATCACCTACTCGTTCAACTTATCATTTCACAACGAACAAATATGAAAACCTATCTTGAATTATCTGTAGAGGAAACTGTAGGCTCTGCGCACAAATTTTATGAGGTCACGGTAGAAGGCGAATTATTGAGCATTCGATATGGACGCATAGGAACAGATGGGACTGTTTCTTCAAAAGTATTTCCTACAGAAGAGTTAGCATTAAAAGAGGCAGGAAAAAAGATAAAAGCCAAAAAGAGAAAAGGCTACGAAGAAGCCATACAAGGTGTCCGTAAAAAGCGATCAATTACGCGACGAAGTATTACGAGTAGACGCTCGACGGCGAAGAAAGCCCCTGTCTTATGGAAATTCAAATCGGGTTCTCCTGCCTTTGGTATTTATATTGACGATAATTATTGTTGGGTGGGGAATGAAAAAGGACGAATTTTTAAACTCAACCACCAAGGAGAAGTTCAAATGCAATTCCAATTGCCTGATGGCGTAAAATCCATTATTGTGGATGAAGGCTGGATATATGTCGGTTGTGACGATGGCAATGTGTATGATTTGACAGGGAAATTACCTCGACTAGCTTATGAAATCAATGAAAATATTGACATCTACTGGTTGGATGTGAAAAATGGCTTATTGGCGGTTTCTGATGAAGGCGGTAATCTAACGGTAATCAACGCAGAGGACGAAGAACAATGGAATAAGAAGAGTGCAGGGAGTAGTGGTTGGATGGTCCGTTGTGATAAAGTTGGTCGTGTCTATCAGGGACATAGCAAGGGCGTGACCTGCTATTATGGCTGGGATGGCTCTACTATTTGGGATAAAAAAACAAGGGGCGCAGTGCTCTTTGGCTGGAAATCTGAAAAAGCCATAACAGTTGGAACATCCAGCAATAATGTTACACTTTTTGATATAGAAGGAAAGCAAATCGCAGACATGAAAGCGGATGATAGTGTCTTCTCTTGTGCTACGTCTCCAAATGATGACTATATTTTTGCTGGCGATAGTTCCTCTTCTATTTACTGCTACAACAAATCGGGAGAACGTCTTTGGAAATTAGCAAGTACGTGTGGTTCTGCTTATTCTATGCAGTATCATAAGGAGAAAGTCTATATCGTCACTACAGATGGTTCTTTGGCTTGTATAGATGCCAGCGAAGCAGCTATTGAGGCGGCACAGGCAGGAAATGTTCCTAGCATACAAGACATCAAAACACCCAAAGCGGTTGCCGTTATTCAAACAGATGTATTGGAAAGTACAACAGATTTGACAAGTGGGGTGGAGTTGGTTTGTATTAAAGACGGCTCGAAATTACGAATGCGTGTCGTATCACCAGGTTTCCATTCCGATTGGAATGTTCAGTTTCCTAAGAATCTTAGAATTCTTGGACAACGCTATATGGTGGATAATGTATTGGAGGCTAGTCAAGGAGATTTTTATCGTTATCAAGGAAATATTTATAAGATTGGTTAAGATTCATATTTCACCTAAATCATCATCATAAAAAACAGGAGTCATCCACTATCGGGCAACTCCTGTTTTTATTTTTTAGTGTTCAAAAAAATCTAGTGGGTAAACTGCTCCTCTTCTGTACCTCCAGCCATAGCAACCGTAGAATTATACTAATGTATAATTATCTTAGCTGTCCTAATGGAAATAATTTATCTAATGAAAATAAATTTGGACGATAGCTTGGTATATCAACAAGTCTGACATCTGACACTTCTCTATAAATCTGTTCCTGTTCGATATTTATAGAAAGGGAATATGCCTCTTTACTATAAGATAATGGGAAAGACACTTGATTTTCACCTTTACTTATGATAGTGTAAAATCTTTGAATTAACTGCCCCGTTTTATTGAATAATTCAATATTGGCTTCAGTATATTTTTCTGAATGCACAGAGATAGAAAGATCTTGTGACGTTTTATTAAAAGTACCTATTTCAAAAGTTTGCATGGTTATTATTGACTTAAAGCTGCTAGGTGATTTGTAGGGGAAAAAGTAAAAAATATAGAGCTTATTTAGTTGATTTTAAATATCAAATTCACCTATATTCTATCTTATTACCCTCATACTAGCAACTTGTGTTAGTTAATTTATATTTGTCATACAACAATAGGTAGTCAGCACTACAAAATATGTGAGATTGTATTATACAAATATGCTTAAAATATTATACTTTTTTTAGACAGAAGACAGCTTTATTAAGAAGTACAATATGCCTTTATTTACTCTACGATACATTCTAATTTAATGATTATCAAACAGTTAAAAATATTAATTTTCACACAAAAACAAATCTACTGGTAGCGACTAAATGTACTGACTTATATAACTTGGCTAAGTACTTAGCTTGACTTTAGCCATTTAAGTAGCTCTAGCAGTCATAAAAGCTAAGTATTTGTAAATAAGATATTTAATATCTTGACAGTCGGTATTTTCTACCAGCCGTAAATTAAATTGATAGTTCCACGCCCTGTTTCTTACCGAATGTAAAGCATCGGAAAAAGTAGGTTTTGTTTTTTTTTGTACCAAGCAGTAGGAAATGGTTGTAATTTTCCCATTTGTTGCAAAGCGTCTACCCAGAGGGGTACAAGACTAAAAAGAGCCATCAAAACAGGGGTAGTTCGAGCGATGCTTAAATCAGTTCATTGTCGTTGTGTTTCCACCCCACCGCTTTATAAAATGTTGCACGATTTCTAATGCGTCCATCTGTGTGTTGGTGCAAGCAATTGCGGCAGATTTTAGTTTCCCATCGGGATCTTTGACCAATACCCATCGCAAAATCACTAGTGATTCGCCTCCTCTATACCAAACGCTTATGCCTGAAGTAATCAGCATGAATTTGTTCTTTTGTCCATACCATTCGGAGAAACACACCGCTTGCCAGATGGTATTTTCATCTGTTATACCAATCCATATTTGAAAGTAGTATTAGATTGAATGATGTTTTTTTTCTTAGGATAGGCTTGTCTGCTACAAGCAGGCATTTTACTGCGACATCCTTTTGGCTGGCAAAGAAAAATAATGAAGCATAAGGAAAAAAGCATTTCAAGATTCAAGCAAGCGATTATGATTTTTGATTTAGACAAAGAACGTTTTGTTGATTGCAATAGGCATACCCCCCAAATGTTTGCTTGCCATTCAAAAGAAGAAATCTTTGCGCAACCAATAAGTATATTTCGCAGGTATAAAGCTATGGACTTGGAGCCTAAAATGAAGGACAAGGGGAGTATAATCGAAGAATTCCTTAATTCACAAGAAGGATTCTTATACGAAAGCACACTCACTCGTTTAGATGGAACGCCCTTTGATGTGGAATTTAATGTAGTGAAAGATATATCAGAAGAAAAGCGACAACTTCTTATTTTTCTTAGCGACATCACCGAACGAAAAAATAAAGAAAAAGAACTGCTGAAAGCTAAAGAAAAAGCGGAGCAAAGTGATAAATTAAAATCTGCCTTTCTAGCGAATATGTCGCATGAAATACGGACTCCGATGAATGGAATTGTCGGTTTTTCGGCTATGCTATTAGAACAAAACTTGGAAGAAGAAAAGAAACAAGAATTCGCCGTCATCATAAATGATTGTTGCAATCAGTTGCTTAATATTGTAAATAATGTACTTGATTTAGCAAAAATTCAGACTGAAGCAATAGAAGTGCATGAAGAAGATGTAGACCTTAATAGCTTACTTTCAGAAACCGTAAATATGTTTCAGTTAGAAGCAGCGGATAAGAACATTTATTTGAGAACTGATTTGCCCAAGAATGCTACTTCTTTATACACTGATGGCTTAAAACTTCGTCAAATTATCACAAATTTATTGAGCAATGCGATTAAATTTACAGAGAAAGGTGGTGTGGAATTAGGCTATAAATTAAAGGATGGGCAAGTAGAATTATATATACAAGATACAGGTATCGGCATTTCAAAGACCAATCAAACGAAAATTTTCCAACGTTTTCAGCGTGTCGGAGCGACTATCAATAAAGTGAGAGGCGCAGGCTTGGGCTTGGCAATATGCAAAGGTTTTGCGGATGTATTGAATGGTACATTGAACCTAGAGTCAGAAGAAAACCGCGGCTCTATTTTCTATTTGTCTATTCCATATAAACCAACTGCAACGGTATATCAAGCTCCTGCTTTGCCAAAAATATCACCTCGTAAAATAGAAATATTACGTGGCAAAACGATACTGATAGCTGAGGATGAAGTTTATAATTTCAAACTATTGAATAATCTGCTTCTAAAATATGGCTTACAAATATTGTGGGCAAAAAATGGACAAGAAGCTGTGGAAATGAGTGAGCAACATCCTGAAATTGATTTGATTTTAATGGACATGAAAATGCCTATAATGAATGGGATAGAAGCTACTAAAATTATCCAAAAAAAATCAACTACTCCTATCGTAGCCCAATCGGCACAAGCCTTTCAAGATGAAAAAGAAGCGATATTATCCGCAGGTTGTGTAGCGCATCTAGCTAAACCTATACAGCGTGAAGAATTACTGGAAACGATGATACGCTTTCTTTGTAATGAAAAATAAGCTTGAACTCTTAGCACTTATCCTCTGCTTTCTCATACGGTAAGTCAAAATAGAAAGTAGAACCTTCTCCATGAACTGATTTTACATAGATATCCCCTTCCAATAAACGCGCAAAGCCTCTTGAAATAGCCAAGCCTAAGCCCGTTCCTTTATATCCAAGTTGCATACTCTTTTCAGTACGCTGAAAACGATTAAAAATAGTTTCGACGGCAACTCCTGGAATGCCAATACCAGAATCTTTAACAAAGAATCTTATAACAGCATCTTCCATCAATTCATACCCAAAGACTACGCTACCTTTATCCGTATACTTAATAGCATTACTTAACAAATTAGTTAGTATTTGGCGTACTTTCATGGTATCTGTGAAGATATAAAACTCGGCATCACTAGGTTCATCCCATCTGAAGTCGATGTGTTTTGCCTTCGCTTGTGGAAGAAAAGAATATTGCAATTGCTTCAATAAGTGATAGTTTACACACATACTACTTTTCACGACTTGCACCTGCCCCGTTTCCAACTTTGAGATATCAAGAATATCACTCACAATATGAAGCAACTGCTGACAATTTTGATTTATGATTTGTAGGTATTCTTTTTGTTCTTCGACACTAAAAGATTCATCAAGTAACAATTCTGAAAAGCCTACAATGCTATTCATAGGCGTGCGAATCTCATGTGACATATTGGCTAGAAAAGCAGATTTTAGCTGATCGCTTTCTTCCGCTTTCTTTTTTGCTGCGAGTAGTTCGAGTTCTTTCTCTTTTAGCTTCGTGATATTGGTAGTGACTGCAAGTAAGCCTACGATTTGTGCTTTCTCATCTAAAATTGGTTTTTTGATACTTTCATACCACCTGATAGTACCATCTGAACGTTCTACTTCAATAGGACGTGCAATGGTAACTCCTTGATTTAATACCCGTCTATCATCAGCTTCATAGGCTGCGGCTTGTGCTTCTGGAGTACCAATTTCAAGGTCTGTCTTATTATAAAAAGCTTCTTTTTCTATATTTCTCGCCGAAGCCATTGCATTATTAACAAAATTGAATTTGCGGTCTTTATCTTTCGTGAAAATTAATTGCGGATTAATATCGGTAATCTCTTGAAGAAATTTATTAGAGGCTTCTAGTTTATTTCGATAATTGTTTACTTCTTTTTCATAATGCTGTGCGGTATAAATAACCATACCAATAATCAAGACAATAACAATTATGTTAAAAAAATCATAGAGATCGAATTGATAATCTTCAAGATTTATAAAGTAGTAGACTAAACTAAAAGCTATGAATTGGATTTTATTCACTTGGTTGATAGCAGAATGCTCTAAAGAATAATTTGCTATCATAAAGAATGCAAAGAGAATCAACAATCCAACAGTATCATCAAGACCAATGAAACAAGAACTAAAAATCGTGAGATAAACAAAAGTAATAGTCGTTACAATGAAAGAAATGCCTTTAGTGAACCGTGCCAGCAATAGTAATATCGCAGCAAAGAGGCCTTGCAACATGGATATCCAAGACCATTTATCACTTAATAAAACCTCTATTGAAGTCAATATCATTATTACCCAAAGGATAAATGATAGCACCCATACTAAGTAATTCTGTTTTTCTTGAATTTGAGTATCTGTACTGAACTGCATAATGTTCAAAAGCTACTGTTTTTTGGTGCAATACGGAGATGATTGCTTTTATAGAGCGATCACATATAAATAGTCTATTTTAATAACATATTTATGTTTCCAAAGGTACTATTTCTTTTTTGGAGATTATATATCATTAGTAATGAAAAACTAATTAACTAAA
>CALGLY010000058.1 GCA_937959095.1 uncultured Saprospiraceae bacterium | reverse complement strand
TTTTTCGCGTAAAGAATTTAAAAAATCGTTGCATGCTGCATCACGGAACTATTTTTTATGTTTTTTAGGCGGACAATTATCCTGTCCAACTGGTAGATTATTTTTTACAAATTCCCTTACTACTAGCACATATATCTTGTCTGAATAAAATAGCTTTTTAGAGAGAACAGGGTACGGATATTCAAATAGGTATTTGGGTTTATGGTACTAGTAAGCAAAGCCCAATTCATTTTTTTGGGATAAATACCTTTTTCTTTTAGGGAGCCTCTTATTTTCTTTATTTTGATGTTCATCCAGTGTGAGTTTTATTTTTTTAATAAAGTGTAGTTCATACGTTAAAAATACCTACTATTAGGTATATAACTTTTTATAACACTACGTTATTGCATTGTTGTAAAAAAACCATTTTTTTATACATTCCTTTTTGCACCTTTTCTGATAATCTGTACTGTAAAGATAAGGCATCAAAATATAGGAGAATACCTACTTATTAGTAAGTATAAATACCTATAAGTAGGTATCCATGAGTTTTGGACAAAAAAAACGCGAACTCCGTCCCGAAAAGAACGAAGTCCGCGTAGAAGATACATTTTCTAAAAACTCGAATATATGATTTGGTTTATTTCAATTTCTAAATTCCGTTTTAGCGAAACATTATAAATCTCACGTCTCAAATCTAATATCTCACATCTACATTAAGGCAAAGGCATTGCATTAAAGTCCCAGTTGATAAGCTTCAAGGTGCCACTTCCTGTTCGCACAGCAGTAGTCATGTTGTGGTGCGATGTACCTACTATGCGAATCATAGATGCTGCTCCTGCCTGATTGCCACTATCTCCGATGCGCGTCACAGAAGAAGTATTACCATTGGTACGCCACATAATCACTTTCAATTTGCCTGATGAAGTAGATACCGCAGTACTGATGTATGCACCAGAGTTGGAAGAAGAAACCGTATTCACAGATAATCCTCCTATTGAACCTGCACTTGCATCGCCTCTTCTATAAAAATCGCCATAACCCGATACTTGCCAAGCTATCATCTTTAAGGTATTGCTACCTGTCTTCACAGCAGTCATCACATGTGTTCCTCGGATAGCATCAATTGCGAGGTCTTTCACTGCGCCTGCGTTTCCATACTTCAAGAACTTAATTGCTCCATTTGTAGCGATTTTATAACTTGCTAAAGTCAATTTTCCAGAGCTATTTTTGAAGGCACAAACCGCTTGTACGTTTCCGCTTAGTGCATCCAAGCGAGTTACACGTACATAGGTTCCTTTGGCTGCGGTATGGTCTCCGCGACGGGTCAATGAACCGTTTGCATTGACACGCCAAGTTATCATTTTCACATTTCCACCTCCATCTCGTACCGCAGTTACTAGAAGTTCATTACTCATAGCTGCTACACTCAAGGAACTTACTGCACCTGCTTGACTACCACTATCGCCAAGGCGAGTGATAGAACCATTGCTATTGACGCGCCAAGTAATAATTTTTAGATTTCCACTGGATGTCATCACAGCAGTTGCTAATTTATTTCCACCAAAAAAGGAAGTTGCTGCTATCTTTCCTACAGTGCCTGCTTGGCTGCCGCTATCGCCGAGACGAGTGTACGAACCGTTGGAATTCTTTCGCCAAGAAATCAGCTTTAGTTTATTGCTACCTGTTTTTACTGCGGTTATGATTTTTCCTGCAACTGTTACTGTAGCATTTCCTTTGATTGCTCCTGCCTGACTGCCACTATCGCCTTTGCGTGCCACAGCTTGTGCTGCTACAGGAGTCGTGAAACATTGTGCTACTAAAAGAAATACGAAAGCGATTTTTAGAAGGGTATTCAGTACGATGTTTTCATTTGATGTTCTCATTACTATTTCTCTTTAAAAATTATGATTATTAATATTTTCAAGAAGAAGTGTAATGAAACTCCAAACTGTCCCCTCTAAAAAGTTTTTTTAGGGAAATCTTAACACTATAGGCATGAAATAAAAAATTAGAGCATGTTGGAAACTTCCTGAAAACCAATATCTTTCGGTTTGTAAAAATTCCCAACAAGCTCTTAGAATTGGTATTAATCCACCTTCTGCAAAGCTACTTGCAGTGATTTCGGATCCAATTGATACAACTCTTTTAGAAAGCCTTCCGTGATGCTCTTTTTTAGTTGTGCTTTAGTACGGACACGCGCTTCCCAATTGTCAATGTAGGCAGCAATTTCGTAGACTCCGATATAGACATCGTTCAAGTTGGTATGCGTAGTTAAGAAGCTAGGCAATAATAAGGTTTCTTCGGCTTGTGTTACTGCTTCTTGTCGAGGCGAATTTTCTAGCGGATTTGGGAAGGCATAAAAACTGACCAATTCACCTTCATCATAAATGACCGCAAAGGCATCGAAAGCAGGTGCGATGAGTAAAGGGAATTTACCTTCTAATTTATCTGCTTGTCTTAGCTCCATTTTATCTTTTGTGAAATTGAATCGCGCTGCAAAGTGATGTTCACTACTGAAATCATAGGACTCGACTTCATCCGATTCTTCTCCTTCTCTCGGTATTTCTGATTCTTCCATCTGGTTGGGCGGTTGTTGCTCCTTATTGGTCGTTTTGTTGGTTTTGGAACAGCTAAATAATAAGCTGAATGCTAGGTATAAAAGTAGACTATATTTCATCTGTTATTTTTTTAGTATTGAACCTGCTTTGTCGGCAGACAGGCGTAGAGGTGAGGAGACGCAGAGATTTTTATAAAATAGAGTCAGGCAATGCTCCGAAGAACATCACCTGACAAAGAGTGCTACACCCTGTTTTTTTTAGGCAAGTCGGAAGAATAAATTAGTCAATTTTAGGCTAATTTATCCTTCCGTTTTGCCTTAATACCAACCGTAATCGTGGTACTTAAAGGTATGGATATAATCTTTGTACATCGAATTGACATACATCGAACTAGTAC
>CALGLY010000057.1 GCA_937959095.1 uncultured Saprospiraceae bacterium | reverse complement strand
GTAAAAAGAAAAGAAGGTAAGGGAATTTGTAGAAAATAACCTACCAGTTCGATAGAGAGAATTTTTCGCGTAAAGAATTTAAAAAATCGTTGCATGGTCTGCATCACGGAACTATTTTTTATGTTTTTTAGGCGGACAATTATCCTGTCCAACTGGTAGATTATTTTTTACAAATTCCCTAAGTAAAGCTTCAAAAATAATCTAATCCAAACTATAATAATAGTGTAGTTAAACGGAAGCAACATAACACCTCGTTTTGGATTAGCTTATTTTTGCCCTTTCACTAAGCTCGGAGATTGACTATCGTTTTACTGCTAGAGGTGAGGATTTGTTACATTTTTTAGGTTATTTATACTTAAAGGATAGAGGCTTTTTTATCGAAGAACTACTAAGGCTAATTTATTATTTTAGTCAGCCTAACTGATTCGTTCCTTATTACTTATTGGAGTTGGGTTCATTTTCTTTTTAAGCCAAGCAACCATATCAATATTGATGAAAAGTACGCCAATGAGCATAATAGAAGCAGCGACTAAGGATTGCTGTGTAATGATTTCATCGTTGAGCCACCAACCTAGAAACAAGGCTACTATCGGATTGACATAGGTACTGGTAGATACTTTTTCGGGTGAAATGCGCTTCAATAAATACATGAAAGAGGAAAAGGCTAGGATAGACCCAAAGAAGACCAAAAAGGCAAACGCCCACCAAGAGGCGGTACTTACTTCAAAAATATTAAAACTGCCAACATCTTCTATTAGGAAGCTAAACAGGAGTAAAGTGATGCCGCCTACTAGCATTTGGATTGCTGCATTTTGCCCTGGTGATGCTGGCAAATCGGCACGTTTCACAAAGACCGAGCCATAGCCCCAAGCAATCATACTATTCAGGATGACAATAATGCCCCAAATGCTACTTTCTTGTCCTATGAGTGCATCTTGCCCCACTAGCAAGCCCATACCTACTACGCCTAGCGCAACGCCTACATAACTGCTCAAGCGTGGAGCTTGGTGCATGACTGCCCAAACCATAAATACAGTAATGAGTGGAGAAGCAGAAATAAGAAGTGCGGCAATACCCGAATCGACATACTGCAAGGCCCAAGCTACGCCACCCGTGCCTACCGCAAGAATGATGACTCCTGCAAAGAGTGCGTTTTTGACCTGTTGTTTTGTAGGGCGATTTTTTTCTGTAAATAAAGAAAAGGTAAGTAGTAATAGTCCCGCAGATACAAAGCGCAAGGCCGCCATCAGGAAAGGGGGCATGGTCTCAATAGCAATACTCACTGCCAAATAGGTTGCGCCCCATATCACATAGACCGCAAAGAAGGACAGTAAAACTAGCACTAATTCTTTTCCTTTGAATCGCATTCAGAAATTTTGGAATAAAAAACATAAAAAATGTAGCTCTAAAACTAGCGAAGTACTAGTATTTGATAAATACTGAGGAACTATTTATGATAAGCTTAACATTTCTTTCTAAAAAGCAAAATGGACAACTGAAATAATTTTCAATTGTCCATTTTCAATTTTTCATTGAATTAGGCTTCTTTCTTTTCTGCCTTTTGCCGTTCTTCCAATTCTACTTGGCGCATCCCTTCCTTCAATTCGCTCTCTACAGTAGCGCGAGCATTATTGAATTCCTTGATTCCTTTGCCTAGTCCGCGTGCTAATTCTGGAATTTTTCTTCCTCCAAATAGCAACAAGACTACAAACAGAATAACAATTAATTCTGGGCCGCCCCAACCACCGATAAATAATGGAATATTCATAAAATAGTGATTTTAGGCAATTTATAATAATAAATTGGCCATTTTAGGATAGTCATTTTTTCTTCTAAGAAACCTTCAAAAACCGCGTATAGCTAGCTATATAAGGATTTATTGAAGGTTTCTTAGAAGAAAAAAGGGCAGCATAAAATGACTAATTTATTGTTGTAAGTTGCCTTAGTCCTTGAAAATTGGTTTATTTCAAGCATTGAAACAAACACAATTACAATATAACGCTTAAAAAAGGAATTTGCTTGAAGTTAGGATGTAAATTCTTTTCGATATAACTATTCAGAACAGAGAATAGAGACTACTTCGTTGAGAGAAAAGAGATTTATAGGCACTTTTTCAGTTAATCTAATCTCTATTCTCGCAACGAAGTAGTCTCTGCTCTACTAAATCTTGCTATTTCTTCAACCCAATTTCGCGCAAACGTTCATCCAAATAGCCACCTGCTGTGATTGGCTCATATGCCAATGGACGTTCTTCTGTCACGCAGCTATCCAAGCACGTCAAGTCCATTTCAGAACGTGGGTGCAAGAAAAATGGAATAGAAAGACGCGGCTTGTGCCATTCTTCCTTCGGAGGATTAACCACGCGGTGCGTCGTTGATTTTAGATAATTATTGGTGAGACGCTGTAGCATATCGCCTACATTTATCACAATTTCTTCTTCCTCTGGCATGATAGGTAGCCACTCATTATCCATATTCAATAGCTCCAATCCACCTGCCGACGCGCCTACGAGTAGCGTAATCAGGTTGATGTCTTCATGCTGTTCTGCACGAATCGCTGAATCTGGCTCTTTCGTGATTGGCGGATAATGTATCGCACGAAGGATACTATTGCCATTATGAATTTTAGGTGCAAAGTAATCCTCTGGCAAACCTAAGAAAATAGCGATAGCATGCAGCAAATCTGCACCTGCACCTTCAAACGCTTGGTATAATTCATCGCCCTTATCCGTGAATTCCGTCTTCTCTTCCACGCGCACATTATCAGGATATTGCGATTTTATTTGATCTTCATCACGCACCGTTTGTCCGATTTGGAAAAATTCTTTCAAGTCAGGTACATCGGATTGCTTTGCGTGTTCTTTTCCGAAGGAAGTGTAGCCACGTTGCCCTGCCAAACCAGGTACTTCATATTTGCGTTTGTTTTCCACTGGAAGTCCAAAAAAACTTTTCGCAGAGCTAAAAAAGCCATCTACTAAAGTCTTTGGAATACCGTGGTTTTTTACGCCTACGAAACCTATTTCTTGGAAGGCATTTCCAAGTTCTTGTACAAATTCGGCACGGTCTTGTGCATTTCCATTTCGGAACTTCGACAAATCCACTACTGGTATTGTTCTGCCCATTTTTTTTAAATGTTTTTATTGTAAGACAAAAGCACGATATGATACTGAATATCAGATTAATACAAAGAGTTGTGAGTTATGAGTGATAAGTTATGAATTTGTAAACTTATTCCTTTGCTTGCAATTTTCGATGTGATGTACACACAAAAGAGAATTTTGAAAGTAAAAATTGCTACTAATAAAACATTAGACAAATTAAGAATCTGGCTATAAACCCATCACTCATAATTCACAACTCCTTGTACTGTCATACCGTAGTGAGTCGCAAATATACTATTTTAGTGAATAAGAAGTTATTAACATCGGTGTGGAAAACTCTTTTTTTAGTAAAATTTCTAAAAATTCCTTATCTATTTCATCAAAGGAGTTCTTGACGCTGCTATCTACATCGAAAACGGCAATCAAATTATCATCCGCATCAAACACCGGCAGCACAATTTCGGACTGCGAATTCGGATCACAGGCAATGTGCATGCTTCCTTGATCTAGGGCATGCACATCCGCTACGATTTGAGTTTTGCGTTCTCGTGCAGCACGTCCACACACGCCGCGCGAGAAATCGATATGCAAACAGCCCAATGTACCTTGATATGGTCCGACAAGCAATTTGCCCTCATGTACAATATAAAAGCCCACCCAATAATAATAAGGTAGAAAGGTCTTCAATAAACAATTGATAGTGGACATTTTGACAAATAGGTTGTTTTCGCCTATCAAATTCGCTTCTATTCCTTGTAATGCTTGTTCATAGGCAGCGCGTTTTTCATCAGCATTTAGATTTTTAGAAGGTTTAATGAAATAGGGCATTTCTGCGGATGCGCTCATTGTTGATTTATTTTTATCGTTCTCTGACAAATTCCGTGGACGAAGAAAAAGTAATCGCAAAAACGCCTGTAAAGTAGAGTTGTGGTTGCTTTTTCTTCGGCTTTGTCACGGGATTTGTCAGAGAACCATTTTTATTTGAAAAAAACGTTGATTTTTAGCGAGTCTAAAGACCAAAGATCAACTCGCTAAAGACTAAAACTCTATCTTGCAAACGTACAAATTTACGAGGCGTTTTAGTAGATTATAAAAATGTGGAATAAATTTTTTAATGCAGGTCTTTTATCACTTTTGTTACTCTCTTGCGTCAAGGAAAAGCAAGCAGAATTACAGCCCATAAGTGTAGAAGAATTTGAAGTTTTCGTGCAAGAAACAGGCTATGTGACCGATGCCGAGAAATTTGCTTGGTCGATTGTGCAAGTAAGTGTCGATGATTTCTTTGTACAAGAGCATATAGATTGGCGTTGCCCCGATGGAATAGTAAAAGCAAAAGCCGATTTCTCTGTTACGCAAGTAAGTTATAATGATGCCCTCGCCTATGCCAATTGGGCTGGCGTGCGCCTACCAAGTTACGAAGAATATTGGCAACTCGTAGCAATAGATAAGCGTCCCATTAATGAAGCTGCACCAGAAATTTTACCTTTGAAACAAGTCAATATTGTAGGTAATGTGTGGGACATCACCACACCCGACAAATTGGGTAGAATTCGACTAGCAGGCGGTTCTTATCTCTGTAATAAAACGACTTGCAATGGTACAAACTCCAATCGTGAACTCTATGTGGATGCCGCTACTGGGAATACGCATATTAGCTTTTCCATAATACGGTAGACGGTCGCTTCACTTGATGGTCGCCCTTTGGGCTTGACGGCGGACGGATTGTGTACTATTTTTCATTTTTATTTTCATTCCAATTTTTATTTCCTCGTTTTCATCCATTTCACGAAGCCATTTACCCCATTCATCGGAAAAAACTGGCTTTGAGGGCGCAAAAAGTGCTGTTTTGTCTTGACAATTTAATTACAGGATTTATCAGAGAACAGTTCAAATTTTTAACATGAATAAATCAGCAATTTATACGGCTTTGTTGTTTGGCTTCATTGGCTTACTAGCTCTTTTTGCTTCCTATACTTTAGGACATCATGAAATTGCATTGGAAAAAAACGGCTTACAGTTCGTTAAGGCAGGGAAAGCAGAACTTATAGAATCGAATGCGTATCATCCTGTGGTATTTATCATCACAGATGAAGCAGCACAAGAAAAGCGACTCTATAAAACAGACCCCGATAATGGAAGTACAGCAGGTGCTTGGTTGCTACACCGAAGCAAAGACATGGACTTGACAAATAAAGACTTATTTATAGCCTCCATTTCAAAGGATTTTGTCTTCCAGGAAACGCTAAAAGAGCTAACAGTTGGCGACAAAATAGAGTTGGTAGGCAATGCCTCGAATATAGAAGGGATGCACTTGCTTCAATATACTGCCGAATCTGGCTTTTTCGGCTTCTTGGATGATTCGGCTTTTATCTTTTTTGTGCTTGCGCTTCTTGCCTTTTTCTTGATTTGGGGAATAGATTTTTTAGGTTTTTTGGCGCAGCAATTTATTCATCCTTCTATGAAAACGGTTTTGCATTTGCTTTGTCTAGTGGGAGCAGTCGTGTTTTTCAATCTTACCAATTTTGCAACTTGGATACCTACTTCATCTACTTCCATTTTGGTACGCAATGTCCTAGTGTTAGTATTAGGTTATGCTTTATTTCAATTTGTGTTAAAGCGTTTTATACCAACCTTAGATTTTTTGGATGGGGAATTAGTGAAGTTTGCGACGCTCTTCTTTGGCTTAGGTGGTTTGTTTTTTCTAGGCAATTTTATAGGATATACGATTGATACAACTATTAGTGAAGGAGTCATTTTACCCAAGCCACTCAAAGCAGGTAGTCATGTTGCTATAGGCTTGATGTTCGCCTTCACGATGGGAAATTTATTAAATAATATTCGCAAACGTTGGCTCTACCTCAGAGCCAACAACCGCCTCCTGAAACAAAGCAAACAAGATAGCCTACAATCAAAAGCCGAGCTAGAAGCCTTGCAATCGAGCATCAATCCGCATTTCTTATATAATTCGCTGAATTCCATTGCTAGTCTTGCAAAGACAGATGCTGAAAAAACCGAACAAATGGCACTTTCGCTTTCTGCTTTCTATCAATATGTCACGAATAAAAAAAAACAACCTACAAGCAGTCTCGCACAAGAACTAGAAATGATACAGCATTATTTAAACATCGAGAAAATACGTTTTGGAAATCGTTTGCAAGTGATAGTTACTTGTTCGGATGCGGCTTTGGCTTGTCATTTGCCCCGTTTTACCTTGCAACCACTCATAGAAAATGCAATAAAATATGGTTTTCAGAAGGATAAAATAGAAGTGAAAATCGCTGCCGAGAAACAAGCGAATGACTTACATATTCAAGTCTTCGATAGCGGTAAACCCTTTCCTCCCGATCTCGCTATGGGTTTCGGATTGCAAAATGTATCTAAAAAATTACGGCTTCTATTTCCTGAACAACATCGTTTGGAGTTTGTGAATGAGCCACAGAAACATGTTTTTATTAGAGTTGTTCAGAAATAAGAATTGTGTATATGAAAGTTAGCTTTTTGTGCTAGATAAAGCTCTTTTTCGAGGGCATAGCCATAGCTACGGGCGAGAAAAAAGCTGAAATATAGTGCGAAAAGATATTTTCATATGCCA
>CALGLY010000056.1 GCA_937959095.1 uncultured Saprospiraceae bacterium | reverse complement strand
CTTGGGTAGTGAAGCCACGTGCAGAAGCGTCCGCTACAGGTATTAGTAAAGTACATAATACAGAACAACTATGGGAAGTATTAAATGGACTTGGTGAAAACCGAAATCAATATCTTTTAGAGCAATTCAAACCAGGTGATGTTTATCATGTGGATACCTTGAGTAAAGAAGGCAAAGTTCTTTTTGCTAGAACGTCTAAATACCTTAGCACGCCTTTCGAGGTGACGCAAGGCGGTGGCGTATTTCGCACGCATATTTTAGAATTTGGTGGCGAAGAAGATAAGGCACTCAAAGCAATGAATAAGCAATTGCTCAAAGCATTTGGGATGCAGTTCAGTGCATCGCATACCGAATTTATCCGTGCGCATGAAGATGGCGAGTATTACTTCCTAGAAACGGCAAGTAGGGTAGGAGGCGCACATATCGCGGAAATGGTGGAGTTTTCATCGGGGATCAATCTGTGGGCAGAATGGGCAAAAATAGAAGATGCAAAAGCGAAGGACATCGACTATAAACTGCCTAAAGTGCGTAAGGATTATGCAGGATTACTCGTATCACTAAGCCGTTTTCAGCATCCTGATTCTTCTAGTTTTCAAGATCCTGAAATTGTGTGGCGCATGAAAAAAGACTATCATATTGGCTTAATTGTACAATCAAAGAGTCGAGAGCGCGTACTTGAATTACTAGATAAGTATGCACATCGGGTATTGAATGAATTTGGGGCGTGACATTGAAAGGCTTTTGGTGTCAAAACATAGACTTTTACCAAATAGTCATTCATATTAAGGAAAACGAAAGAATAAATTCAGAATCTTGACCGTCAAGATTCTGAATTTATTCTTTCCCACTATTCAGTAAAAAATTATGACAAAACGATACCTTCTATTCTTATTAAGTATTGCCATGCTTTGGAGTTGCGCTAGAGATGAAAATCTTCCTAATACGCCTGAAACAGTGGTGCGTGCTTATCAAGAATATTTAGATAAAAATAATTTTAAAGCCGCTAAAAAACTAAGCACCAAAGCCGAGCGCGAACGCCTCGACATGATTGCACACATGATAGAAGATGAACCGCATGATTCAACTATTATGAATACCATTTTCTTGAAATTAGATTGTAAAGAAAATGGAAGTAAAGCAAGTTGTGCTTATACCATTGAGGAATTTGGCGAGCGATTTAGCGATAGTTTTTTGCTTGTAAATAAGCGCGGGCAATGGCTAGTAGACATCATAGAAGAAGAATTCATAATCGAAAGTGATAGCCTTTTTGAGGATGCTATTCAGCATTTTATGGAAGAAGATGAAAAGCTAGAGATAGAGCAGTAAGGAATTTGGAAGAATTACGCTTTACCAACTACTAAGAATGAAAATAGGTTTATTTTTCGGGTCATTCAATCCGATACATACAGGGCATCTTATCATTGGAAACTATATGGCAACCCAAACCGACCTGAAACAGGTTTGGATGGTTGTCACGCCACAAAATCCCTTAAAAACAAAAGCAAGTCTTGCCAATGATTACGACCGTCTGCACATGGTACAACTCGCCGTGGAAGACAACGCGATGCTCAAAGCATCGGATATTGAATTTAAGCTCCCTAAGCCTTCTTATACCATAGATACGCTTATCTTTTTGCAAGAAAAATACCCCGATAAAGAGTTTGTACTCATCATGGGCGGTGATAATTTGGGTTCCTTACACAAGTGGAAAAACTACGAAATCCTCTTGCGCGACTATCAAATTTACGTCTATCAGCGTCCTGCCTACGATTTAGGAGAATTCCAGAATCATCCAAGTATTCGCCTCTTCGATGCGCCACAAATGAATATTTCCGCGAGTTATATCCGAAAATGTATCCAAAAGAAACATTCCATACAGTATCTTGTTCCTGATAAAGTCTATCGGTATTTGGATGGGAGTTCGATGTATAGGTGAATGGATAATTTAAAAATGACAATGACAATGCCAATTCAAAAGCGACGACTTATAGAGCGACAACTTGCTAAAGAATCTCAATTAGTTAGCGACGATTCATTGAGTGTTCTTCAAGAGTTTGAACTAATAGAAGATGAAATATAGCCGTTGTCAATTTACTTACAGATAATTCTATGGAATCAGCCTTACTTTTTCTTTTTGCGGGTCTTTTAATTGGCAGCGTATTTATATGGCTATTTATGCGGATGCGTTTTGCAACGGCTTATGTGCCAAAGGAAGAAATTCAAGAACATTATATCCTAAAAGATATTCACGACAACCTACAGCAGCAAGCCGACCTCCACCGCGATGACCTCCTAGATAAAGAACAAGAAATACGAAAATTGAGCAGCGAACTTGCCTCTACCAACTTAAAAGTAGAATTGCTAGAAGATAAATTGAGTACTCAAAAAGAAGAAATAGAAGCTCTACAAGTCCAAGCCCGCTTAGAATTTGAGCAAGTAGCAAATAAACTGCTAGAAGAAAAAAGTGAGAAATTTACGACTCAAAATCGCGTGCAGATAGATGCGGTATTGCAGCCGCTCCGTGAGAAAATCAAAAGCTTTGAGGAAAATATAGAACGCAAATATGTAGATGAAGCCAAAGAACGCTTTAGCCTGAAACGTGAAATAGAAGGACTCCGTCAACTAAATACCCAACTCAGTCAAGAAGCAAACAACCTTGTGAATGCCCTGAAAGGCGACAATAAAACACAAGGCGATTGGGGGGAATTTCAACTGGAGCTACTGCTAGAACGCGCAGGTTTAGAAAAGGAAATTCACTTCAAAGCACAGCCTAGCTTCTCGGATGAACAGGGTAAACAAAAACGCCCTGATTTCGTGGTACAACTCCCCGAAGGACGGCAATTAATCGTAGATTCCAAAGTTTCTTTATCGGCTTATGAACGCTATTTCAATGCCGAAGATGAACAAGAACGAAAAAAGCATTTAGCTGCTCACATTGATAGTATTCGGCGACATGTAAAGGACTTAAGTGGTAAAAATTATCAGCGACTCTATCAAATTCACTCGCCTGATTATGTCTTGCTTTTTATACCAATAGAGCCTGCTTTTGCCATCGCTACGCAGCGCGATAATAAGCTCTTTTTGGATGCCCTCGATCAAAATATTGTTATCGTCACGACTTCTACTTTACTAGCTACCATGCGGACAGTTGCTTATATTTGGAAGCAAGAACGGCAAAAGAAAAATGTGCTAGAAATCGCTAAACAAAGCGGCTTGCTATACGATAAATTTGTGGGCTTTGTAGATGATTTAAAAACTATTGGGCAACGCCTAGAAGACGCAAATGAGTCCTACGGAAAAGCCCTAAATAAGCTCAAAGACTCACCTAAATACGGGGATACGCTCATCGGTCGCGTGGAGAAAATCAAGCAATTAGGCGCGAAAACATCGAAATCCTTACCACCCGATTTATTGGAAGATTAGTGTGATAATGATACAATGCGATAATGTGTGAATGTGCTAACAGGAAGACATTGTAGCATTGACGCATTGTATCATTAAAAAAGAGTCACAAAACGAATTTCGTGACTCTATCATAATAGCTGTGACTAAATCTATCAAGCGTTAGCTTGCATAGCTTCGGCAGTTTCTATTAATTCTTCAACCGCATCTTCTTGAATCAATTCTTCTATAGTTGGAATTGCTGCTGCTGTATGTTCTACTTGCCTTTCTGATAGCACTATTTGCTCGATGCTTGTTTCTTGCATATTTATTGTTGCTAACATTTTTTCTTCCTTTGTTTGTTGTAATTTATTAAGCTCGGTTTTTAGAACAGCCTGTTCTGTCGCAAGGCGTTGGTTTGCCTCGATTGTTGCTTCTTGTTCCGCTCTTGCGTCCTTTATTTTTTGCTGAAGAGCTTCAAAATCATTCATCAGCTGTTCATTTCGTGCTTGCAACTTTACTTTATCCGTTGCTAGTTGCTGAATGTTTGCTTTTAGCTTTGTCTTTTCTGTTACCAAAGCCGCTTGTGCAGTAACAATTTCTTGCTTTTCCAATTCAGATTGTTTCGCATTATGCCGAATCAATTCAAAGTCATCCATCAGCTTTTGATTGCCTTTTTGGAGGTTGATTTTTTCTTGTTTCAATTCCTGAATCGCTTCGTTCAGTGCTTTTTGCTCGACTTGTAATTCATTGTTACTGGTCTGCAAACTTTCCAAGTGTTCTTGAAAATGAGTGACATCTGCATCATAAGTTGTTGCAGATTTTTTATAGGCTTGCGCTGCGGTTTGTTGCTGTTGCTCCAAGCTTTTTACACTCACACTTAGCGATTTCTCTAGCTGTTGTAGCTTCCCTAAGTTGGCGAC
>CALGLY010000055.1 GCA_937959095.1 uncultured Saprospiraceae bacterium | reverse complement strand
TTGGCTTGAATAGGAATTCAAGCCAAACAAACGTATACCCGAGTAGTAACGTAAAAGAAGCCAAAACGAATGATTTTTACATTTCCAAAAAAAGCCAAAGCCTACTTTTTTACCTTCAAAATTGTATAGCCAAAATTATCCTCCTATCTTTCAGGAAAAGTTAGATATGGAACAAACAAAACAGCAAAGTCGTCGAAAATTCCTAAGCAAAAGCGCGCAATTCAGTGCTGTCTTACCCTTCTTAGGTAGTTCAACATTACTAGCCCAAAATAATTCATTAGCAATAAATAATGCGCCTCGAAAACCCTTAAAAATTCTAATCCTTGGCGGTACAGGTTTCCTCGGCCCACACCAAGTGGCTTATGCCTTGAGCAGAGGCCATTCCGTAACAACTTTCACAAGAGGCAAAACGCAGCCAACCATAAATAAAGAAGCATTCAAAGAGGTAGAAGCCTTAGTCGGAGATAGAGAAGATAATTTAGAAGCCCTCAAAAATCGAGAATGGGATGTCGTGATAGACAATTCAGGGCGTAGAGTAAAATGGACAAAAGACACCGCTGAATTGCTGACGAAAAAGGCACAACTTTATTTATATGTCTCTTCGGTGAGTGCTTACTATCCCTTCACAGGAACAGATTTTAGCGAAGACCGAAAAGTAGTTCTATCCGTAGATGATAAAGACCTAACAGAAGACAACAAACGCCAATACGAATATGGCATGATGAAAGCTAATTCAGAATTGGCAGCCATCAAAGCGTTCGGAGAAGACCGCACTACCGTAGTCCGACCAACTTTCATTGTCGGGCCAGGCAATCCGCAGGATAGATTCGTTCATTGGGCTATTCGTTTAGCAAAAGGCGGTGAGACCCTAATACCAGGCAAGCAAACCGACACCGTACAATACATAGATGTGCGCGACCTCGCACGCTGGATGATTCATTTGATGGAAAATAGGATTGCAGGCACTTTCAATGGAGCAGGCCCAGCTTCTCCTATGAGTCCTGCTGCTTTCGTGCATGGCGCACATGGGGCTTTTGGAACGCCAATTTCCTATACCTATATAGATGATTATGATTTTCTGAAAGCGCAAAACCTTCGTTTCCTTTGCCCTTGGGTGATGCCTGATGGAGTCTATGCTGGCATGTGTAGAGCAGATAATACAAAGGCTTTAGCCAATGGATTGACGATTACACCACTTGCTAAAACGATGGAAGACCTTCAAACATGGTGGTACTCGGATGCTGTGTCAGAAGAACGAAGAGCAAATTTATTAGCAAAGCATGATATTGTCATAAGAGAAGAAGCCATTATAAAAGCGTGGAAGGGTAAGTAATGTTTTAATGCTGTAATGAGTTAATGCTATAATGTTTAATAGAACTAGTTATCGAGCATTATTAGAGTTTGCTACGGAGTAAAAGCAATTGAGAAATGAATAAATACAAAGAACGCCTGCACAACGAAATTCTAGTAGATTGCAGAGACGAATATGAACAAAATATGAGCTGGTTCTACTATGCAGAGGAGCATATTCAATTTCCGTTTTCGGCAGATATTCGCCTGAAAAAGAGTGATGGCAAGGAAGAGATAAAAAGAATTCAAGTAGAAAAACTGACTACAGATGATAGCGATTTTGAACATAATTTTGATTTGAAAATTGCAGTTGATGTAGGTGGATACCTGATAGAGATACCGTTATCCAAGCTAGAAAATATAGAAGCCGAAGAAGAAACGATTGAGATTATAGATACTTGGAAGTATTGGAGGAAGCGGTAGAAAAGAAAATTAGCATTCAACGCATTAAATACAAAAGAGCAAAAACAACGTATATGACAAACAAAAAAGACTTCACCCTCATAGGCGCAGGTATTATGAGCGCGACTTTGGGCGTATTACTAAAAGAATTGATGCCCGATGCCAAAATAGCCATTTATGAACGCCTTGATAAAGTAGGCGCAGAAAGCTCGGATGCTTGGAACAATGCAGGCACGGGACACTCCGCCTTTTGCGAACTGAACTACACCCCGCCACGCGAAGATGGCACCGTAGATATTTCAAAAGCCCTAAAAATTAGTCAATCCTTTGAAGTATCGAAGCAATTGTGGGCGTACTTGAAGGAGCGAAACCATTTGCAATCCGACAGTCCTTTCATCAATGATATAGACCACATGAGTTTTGTGTGGGGCGATAAAAATATTGATTTCCTCCAAAAACGCTATGCTGCTTTGGTGCAATATGGCATTTTTGAGGATATGAAATACTCTGAAGACTATGACGAAATAGCCGAATGGATTCCTCTGATGATGAACGGACGCGACCGTAGCGAAAAAATAGCCGCGACGCGTATGGAAATAGGAACGGATGTGAATTTTGGTGCAATCACACGCGGCATGATTGCCTATCTCCAAACCTGCGATGGGGTAGAGGTGCATCTTGGGCATCATGTAGAAGATCTAACGCACGAGGCAGATGGCACGTGGCGCATAGATATGGAAGACTTGCACACGAAGGAAGAAAAGACGATTAACAGTAAATTTGTCTTCATTGGCGCAGGTGGTGGTGCATTGAAGCTGCTCGAAAAATCGGATATTCCAGAAGGACGTGGCTATGGTGGGTTTCCAGTGAGTGGACAATTTTTGCGTTGTACGAATCCAGAAGTAGTCGTGCAGCATGAAGCGAAAGTCTATGGCAAAGCCGCACAAGGTTCGCCACCGATGTCTGTGCCGCATTTGGATACACGCATGTTGGATGGAGAACGTTCTTTGCTTTTTGGACCATATGCAGGTTTTTCGACGAAGTTTCTGAAAAATGGTTCGTATCTTGATTTGCCCTTATCCATAGAAGTGCATAATGTATGGCCGATGCTTTCGGCAGGCATTCACAATCTTTCCTTGACTAAATACCTAGTAGAACAAGTCTTTCAATCACCAGAAGATCGCTTTGCAGCCTTGCAAGCGTACTATCCCGAAGCGCGTTTCGAGGATTGGGAATTGATAAAGGCAGGACAGCGAGTTCAAATCATCAAGAAAGATGAATCAGAAGGTGGTGTACTGAAATTCGGTACTGAAATCGTATCGAGTGCGGATAAGTCTTTGGCGGCATTATTAGGCGCATCGCCTGGGGCATCTACCTCGGTTTCTATCATGTTGGATGTCTTAGCGACTTGCTTCCCCGACGAGATGCAATCCAAAAAATGGACGGATAAACTATGCGAAATAATTCCTAGTTATGGTAAATCCTTGATAAAAGATGCAGCACTTTGTAAGGATATTCGTAAGCAGACTAGTGAAATTTTGAAATTGGTGGATTAAATGAGATGGGGACAAACGGCTAAAAAAGCAGGCGAAACTTCCAAAAAAAGACTAAAAACAGCCATTTTAGAGCTAAAAAAACCATTCACCACAAAATAACTACCATTCACCACATTTTTGTAGGATGCCTTTGAAATTGTATCTATCTTTGGAAAGACGTTAAAATAAGATACTTCCTGAAATAACCAAAAGATAATTTATACGGTTTAGGTACGCATATATTTTAAGCAGCTTCTTTAGGAGGCTGCTTTTTTCGTTAACACTGTCTTGAAAAACACAAAGCTCAAATTCTAGAATTTATCTTAGAATTTGAGCTTTGTGATTGAATTATAGAGAAGTCTATTAAAAAGTCGCATCAAACTCCACAGCCACACCCAAATGATTGCGATGCCGTAAGCGTAAATAATAGGTTTCACAAAGCTTCGGTAGAGCAATATTAGGGGGAACACCAAAGCGAGTAACAATATCTCCATCACGCTGCAAAAGCAAAGAAACTTGTATCAACACATTCGCTGGGTCGGATATAGTGCTGATTTCTAAAAGCACCCAATCTACAATCGAATCATCGCCATTGTCATCTAAAATGGTTAAATCTGTAATAGTCTGATTGCCGATATAAGGGTCAGTAAGTGGAATTAGCCCTGCTACTCGAAGGTCATCATTCATCAGCATTGTACCTACATCAAGCGGGCCTTGCAGAAAGGTTTTAATATTCATTACTTCACTGGCATTAATAAGGTCTGGCGTAATTGGGTTTTCAAACTTGATTTTCATTATCACAGGGCAACTCTTGCCATCATCAAGAGATAGATAGAAGGTGTCTTCGCAAATAGCGTCTGTATCATTTGTGATAAATTCATTCGGTACTCGTTTATAGAGACCAATAACATTAGTGCCATCGCTATTGAGATAAACATTTCCATTCACTGTTATTCCTGTTCCACTACCTTGCAGAAAATTTGGTACAGCTTCATCGTATTCATACATGCCACTAATAGGCTGTAGTACCAATCCATTATTGATAAACAAAGCATTACTTAAATCAAAACTGCCTTGAAAATCTTCAATTTGTCCGTTATTTGTGATTTCACCATTGATACCAGCTGTAGCGAAAATCATACTAGATAAAGGCGTATCAAGGAAGATATTGCCGTCGTTTATTAATCGGCCTGTATTCCCTGCAAAAAAAGGCGATTTGCTACGAATATTGGCACAATTGATATTGACGAGCGTACCCGTTACCACACTTATCCCATATCGGCCAGAAACATGGGTAATGTCTATATTTCCTTCATTCGTAAAATCGGTAATTTTCACTAATACGCCTTCTCCAATACTATCATCAAAATTATCCACTTTTATGAGTCCACGATTGACTACCGTACCACCAACTTGGCTGGTAAAACCTGCGCCTCCAATTGTGCCAATTATCCCATTTCTACTTCCAGCATAGATTTTGCCGCTACTATTATTCGTGAAATCATCTGTTGTTACCAATCCAATACCGTCTGCATTCTCTATTTCAATTGTACCATTATTCGTTGCAGGACCTCGGAATTCTATCGCATTATCTAGGGTTTCTTCTATTTCTATTTCCCCTGCATTCAGAAATGTACCGAAAGACAAAATTCCCATCTCGCTAGAATAAATCAGTTCCAAAAAACCTGTTCCATTATTGGTGAAGGTGTCCCCTGCATCTTGCAAATAAATAGCAGCACCATTCGCATCATTAATATTCACTTCTGTTGTTCCTCTATTCGTAAAGGAAGCCCCCGCATGCATATAAATTCCTCTAGTTGAACTACTGTTACTATTCCGAAGCCTGAAAATTGCCCCGTCCTCCACTATTACAGATGCTCCAGCCCCATCTATCTCTAGGACATCGGCAAATGTTGCACCAGTCCCTCTTGTCGTAATAAGATCTGCGCCTGAAAGTAGCCGAAGGCTTCCCGTACCGTTTATTTTTATGGCATTCGAACTTCTGTTTACATTTAAAGTAACTTCGCCTGAACTAATCTCTATTTCTGCACTAGATGGTGGTGCGCAACAAACCGCGCCGCCGCCTACCGACCAGTTGGGGTCGTTATAGTCTCCGTTGCCACCATTCCAGGTGTAAATAACGGCTTGGGCTGCAAATGTAAGTAGGCTAAAAACGGAGAGTAGTATGAGTCTTTTCATGGTGTGTTAATTTAAAGTATTAGAAAGCTTAAAAGTGACTGACTACTTAGGCAGTCAAGTCACTAAAAATTAC
>CALGLY010000054.1 GCA_937959095.1 uncultured Saprospiraceae bacterium | reverse complement strand
TTAACGACTCCTTGAATTTGCCCTTGTTATACCAATCAATGGGAGAAGCTTGGAAATTAAAAAATGTAGCTGATTCTGCTGCTTATTACTTTCAAAATAGTATCCCAATTTTGGAGCTGCACAAGGATTATACGTATGCTTTGAATGCGCGCTTGAGTTTGGCGCAGGTTTTTCAGACCAACGAAAACCCCGATTCTTCGCTTTATTATTTGCAACAAGTGGAGGCGCAACTGCCGCAATATGGTACAGTAGCACAGTATGAAAAAACATATGCACTATTGAGTAAGGTTTATGCCAAGAAGGGAGATTTTCAAAAAGCCTTACAATATCATCAAGCTTTTTTCGCCTATCACGATAGTTTATATACGGAAAACGCACAGCAAATTGCCAAAGCCGAACGCGTCCGTCAAAATATTGATGAGTATAAAACCGAAAAAGAAGCCGCTACTTTGAAAGCGCAATTGTTATCTACTCAAAATAATCTCTATCTAGCATTGGCTTTAGGCTTATTGAGTTTATTGCTGGTAGGGACGTATCTCTTTTGGCAATTGCGAAAAACCAAACTTGCCCTAGAGGATAAAAATCAACAACTTGCCGACTTGAATGCTACCAAAGACAAATTCTTTGGCATCATCGCGCATGATATTCGTAGTCCCATCACGGCTTTGGATAGCGTGGGCGAGCAAATGCACTATTATCTGAAAAAAGATGACAAAGCCAAGCTCGAACGCCTAGCAGGGCGCATTGAAAATACGACGAGTCGCTTGAGTAGTCTATTGGATAATCTTCTGCAATGGGCATTACTACAAACGGGCATGATTCCCTATCAACCTACGCAAATGGACGTGCAAAAAATAGCACAAGAGAACGTGGACTTGTACCAAGAAGTAGCCGCTTTGAAAAATATTAAACTCCAAAATCAAGTTACTAGCAATACTTTAGTTTTTGCAGATAGCCGTGCTGTGACTACCATTATCAGAAATTTGGTAAACAATGCCATTAAATTCACGCCCAAAGGCGGCGAAGTGAGTATCGGTACGGAAATGAAAGGCGATAAGATTTTCATCAGTATAAATGATACAGGAACAGGTATCGCCGCAGATAAGGTGCAGCAACTTTTTACCTTACAAAAAAAGAGCAAAAAAGGCACAGCAGGTGAAAAAGGAACTGGCTTAGGCTTGATGCTATGTAAAGATTTGGTAGAAATGAACCGTGGTACGATACGTGCTATTAGTGAATTAGGAAAAGGGTCGAGTTTTATATTTTCTTTGCCGAAAATTTCAAATCTATAAAGATGAGTTACAAAATAATGATAGTCGAGGACGAAGGTTTGATGGCAGACAAGATGGAAATGCAAATAGATAAGTTAGGACACGACTTATTTACGGTAGTAGATAATAGCGATGATGCCTTAGAAGCTTTGCAAAAGGAACAACCCGACTTGATTTTGATGGATGTGAATATAGAAGGCGAATATGATGGCATTGAACTGACCGACATGATCCATCAGCAGTGGCCAATACCAGTACTATTTATCACCTCCTTACATGACGATGCTACGTTTCGACGCATCAGTCGCACCAATCCTGTGGGCTATGTCCTGAAACCATTTTCGGATGCTCAATTGAAGCATTCTATAGATTTGGTGTTAAAACAATTGACACTTGCCAAGCAGGAAGAAGAAACATCCTACGTAATGGAGGAGATTCCAAAAGAAACAGAAGAGTATATTTTTATCAAAAAGCGCAATCAGCTCGATAAAGTCAAGATAGTCGATATTTTCTACATCGAAGCGGATGGTCGCTATAGCCAAATTTATACGATTGATAATAAGTATCTTATTCGATTATCCCTTAAAGAACTGTCGAATCGGCTTAATCCCAATTCTTTTTTACAGACCCATCGTAGTTTTGTCGTCAATATCGAACGTATAAAAAAGGTAGATTTGGAAGGAGATACGATTGTACTAGAAAATAGACATATCCCAATCAGTCGCCGTGAACGACAGAATGTACTAGATCGCTTGGATTGGATATGAAAGAAGTACAGCTATCTTTTTACTTTAAAAATCATACGAATAGATAGCTCGTTTTTCATGATAAAACATTCATTAATAATGCGTTATCGTTTTTTGATGGAACGAATAATTGCTGTTAGAAACTGGATTTAACCTCCTCAAAGAAATAGGTATAAATTGTGGAAGCCCAAAAACAGTTCTATATTCGTACCAATGAATACAAAGACGACATATAATTTCTTCACTACTACAGCGGCAATCCTTCGCCGCCGCAACCGTCGTCGCCGCCCATAGGGGCGTAACATTTCCATATCATCCTATCTAGGGTGGATAGTTTTTATCCATCATTCTTTCAATCAAAAATTGCGAACAGCAAGACTGTTTTACTAGCATTATTATTTATTATCAATTGTCAATTGATACTATGGCTATCAACATTCAAATTGCAACAGGCAAACATGTGTCTTTTGCACAAGCCGTTTGCGACCTTATAGCAGAATCTGCCAAAGATCGCAAAACAGGCATCGCCAAGCGCAAACCCGATTACATCACCGAAAAGATGGAAAAAGGGAATGCTATCATCGCTTTTGTAGGGGATGAATTAGCAGGCTTCTGCTATATCGAAACCTGGGAGCATGGCCGCTATGTAGCGAATTCAGGACTTATTGTTGCGCCCAAATTTAGGAAAATGGGTTTGGCAAAAGCCATCAAAGCGAAAG
>CALGLY010000053.1 GCA_937959095.1 uncultured Saprospiraceae bacterium | reverse complement strand
TTAAAATACATTGTAATAAAGAAAATCTTCTGATAACGGTCATTTACAAAATGACTGTTATCTCTAGCATCAGATGACAGTCACTTCTAAGTGACCGTCATCAAACATAAAAGTACAACTTGAAATTTACACTACAACATAACGACCCCAAATCGAATGCCCGTGCTGGCGTGATGGAGACGGCACATGGCACCATCGAAACCCCGATTTTCATGCCTGTTGGCACAGCAGGAACGGTAAAAGCCGTGCATCAGCATGAGCTAATCGAAAATGTGCAAGCACAGATTATTCTGGGCAATACCTACCACTTGTTTTTGCGTCCTGGTATGGATATTTTAAAGGCTGCTGGTGGCTTACATAAGTTCATTAATTGGGAAAAACCAATCCTTACCGATAGTGGCGGCTATCAAGTCTACTCCTTGAGTGGAATGCGAAAAATCACGGAAGAAGGCGTAACTTTTCAGTCGCATATTGATGGCTCGAAGCACTTTTTTTCGCCTGAAAATGTGATGGATATTCAACGTATTATCGGTGCAGATATTATCATGGCTTTCGATGAATGTCCGCCCTACCCTAGCGATTATAAGTATGCCAAAAAGTCGATGGAAATGACGCATCGTTGGCTAAAACGCTGCTGCGATCGCTTCGATAGTACAGAGGGTCTGTATGGTTATTCACAAACTTTTTTCCCGATTGTGCAAGGAAGTACGTATGATGATTTACGAAAAAAATCGGCAGAAGTAATTGCTAGTTTTGAGCGGGAAGGTAATGCTATTGGAGGATTATCAGTCGGTGAACCTGCGGAGGAAATGTACCGCGTCACGGATATGGTGTGTGCTATTTTGCCAAAGGATAAGCCGCGCTACCTTATGGGTGTAGGTACGCCAGCTAACTTGCTGGAAAACATCGCATTAGGCATTGATATGTTTGATTGTGTGCTGCCCACTCGTAATGCGCGACATGGTTTGCTTTATACTTCGGAAGGGATGATAAATATCAAAAATGCGAAATGGAAAACCGATTTTAGTCCGATAGATATGAATGTTCCAACCAGCACGAGTCAGCAATATTCTAAGGCCTATTTGCATCATTTGGTGCGGTGCAAAGAGCTTTTAGCGGCACAAATTTCGACAATTCACAATCTTAGTTTTTTCTTATGGCTCATGGGCGAAGCACGCAAGCATATTCTAGCGGATACCTTTGCGAGTTGGAAGAATGAAATGGTGAAGAAATTGGAGGTGCGCTTGTGATAAAAAACAGCGTCTCTACAGTGGGAACAAAACAGGAATTATTCACCGCCGTTTCTTAGGGCGCAAAATATGCAATTCACTCTTCAAATCGCTTACTTTATCTTTCGGGATACTGATGAAATGCGTTGCGTTGCGCTCCGATTCAAAGAACAACGTAGTGCCTTCTAGGTGACTTATTTTTTCTAAATTGATACAATAACTACTCCCTATCATAATGAAATTTTGGAAGACCTTCCGCACCTGAAAGGCTATGAACCCAATGTTGCCACTCATGCTTTGCGTCGTCCGATTATCCGTAAAATGAATAAGGGTTTTGTCCCCATTTCCTTCAAAATAGAGGATGTCATCGCGGCTATAAAAATCACAACCGCCTCGCTTCGATACGCCAATTTTTCGACTTTGCAAGGCTAAAATACGCGGTACGGGCATGGTTTCCCAATAATCAAAGTCGCTAAGGATATTCATAATTCGATCTGTGAAGACCGCGCTATTATCGAGGAGATTTTTAGGCAAAAAACATTGCAATGGCACGCCTAATTGCTGTACGCGCTTGGAATATTCCTGCTCATCGTAGTGATTGGTCAAGAAAACTAAGGGGAAATTATGCTGTGCCAAAAGTTCCTTTGCAGTATCTATTCCATCCTTTTCGCTGGTGCGAAGATGAATGTCCATAATACAGAAATTGGGAACGCCTTGCTCTTTGATGTATCGCTCCGCTTCTTCCGAATTGCGCGCATGCGTAAGCTCAAAACCATGTTCTTCCAAACTGTCTTTCATTGATTGAAAATCCCGATTTCTATCTTCTATGACTAAGGTGCGAATCATGTTATTATAGATTTACAATAGGTTTCAATTTCGCTAAAGGCAAGCGAATCATAAACTCCGTGCCGCCCTCTTTGGGCAGTCGAATATCAATTATTCCAAACCAATCTTCTACGGTATCATGCAAGTTTTTCAATCCAAAATTGAAGTCTTTTGGCGACGTATGCAAACCTGGCCCATTATCTTTTATAAATAAAACCAAATCATCCGCTGTGCTATCTACTTCGGCAAGTACTTCTAGACGCTTATCTAGCTGATTTCCGAAAGCTTTATGTGCATTCAGTGCAATTTCTAATACGATTTGCCCAATATCTTTAGTCGCTTCGGGGTCTAGTTTCCAATTTTCGGGTAAGTCAATTTTAACGCTATATGCATCCGTCTCATGAAAGAGTTGAATATCACTTGTAAGGTCTTCCAAATAGGCACGCAAACCAATATCTACGCCCTGTTCACGGCTTTCATGGATGTGATTATGGATTTTACTTAGATGCTCTACACGCTTCTGGAAATTTTGTAGGACTTCATCATTTTCGCGATGATTTTCTTTTGCTACTTGCTTCAAATCGAGGCGCAAGGCACGTAATCCGCTACGAATAGCGTGGTTCATTTCGCGGCGCATTTTCTTCTCGGCGCGCATTTTATTGTAGCCATACCAACTCAATATTAGCCCAAAAAATAATACTATCAAAAAGACCCGATAGAACAAGCCCATCAGCAAATCGTGGCTCACGCTGGTATCTATAAATGGAAATAATTGCCCATAAAACGTAATAGCAAGCGTAAAGCCGACTAAGTAATTCATCTTGGGAAGTCCACGCACCGAGAAAGCACTATTCATGGAGAGTAGTAACAGAAAAATAGTGACTAAGCCAAAGAGAAAATCAGGAATAGCAGCATAGAAACGCGATAATTGGAACACGAAAAAAAGCAATATATCCAAGCAAAGTACTACGGCTGTCAATATCCAGATATTGCGTCCTTTGCGTAGCCAAGTGAGTCCATACCAATCCCACCAAGAGGGTTTGTCTTGCTCTTCAAAAGTAAAATATTTAGTAGAAAATAGAAAGCCACCACTATTGAGTGTAGATAGGATTTGAGCAATCCCTTGATACGTCCGCGCGTCTTCATTCATATACATAAAACAGACTACACTAATTTGCCAACAAAGAATAGCTCCAATGATGCCTAATGCGCCGATGTCGGTTTTCTCCCAATAGCGCAGCTCTAAATTTCGAATGGTATAATTCCGAACTATAATGAGTGCGATGCCTGCGAAACCTGTGAATAGCGTGAGTGCCATTCCATAAAAGACATGAATGGGATCGTGCAAATTATCATTATAGAAATAAGCGATGCCGCCTAGCACAGATACCGTAAGGAACGCGCCTACGAAAATGTAAGAAATGATATAACTTATATTCCAAGTCCGCATAAAGTAAATTTCACTACTCAACTTAATAACAATTCCAAATATGGATTGGTATTATACTAAAAATAAATATCGAATAGTACGCTTTTCTTAGCAGAAAGACTAGGCTTATTCCTATAATTCAGGGCTTTTATCCCATATTTTCAATATGTCGTCATTTTTGCCCTTTCTACTTAAAAGTAGCTGTAAAAGATATGAATCTGGGATAGTGCTTTTACTTGTAGCAGTTTAGGGATTTCTTTGTGTAAATACAAAAAGGCAGTTCGGCAATGAAAAGCTGATAGGCATATTATAAACATAGAAATTAAAATCACCTGATTGTCTGCCGACTACTGAGTGACCTTAGTAGTCGGCTTTTTTATAGAGCCTTTCGGATATTTTCCCCCTTAGTAACGCTTAAAAAATAAGTTAGTCAATTGGGGGGACTAAAACGATAGTTCCACTGAGGTAATTCTTTATCAAAA
>CALGLY010000052.1 GCA_937959095.1 uncultured Saprospiraceae bacterium | reverse complement strand
GGACAGGATAATTGTCCGCCTAAAAAACATAAAAAATAGTTCCGTGATGCAGACCATGCAACGATTTTTTAAATTACTTACGCGAAAAATGCTCACTGTCCAACTGGTAGATTATTTTCTACAAACTCCCTTACCTTATTTTTAATACCTAAACAATTAGCTATTCGCTACCGAAAACCAATAGAACAACGCAATGATAAAGGCATGAGCAACTAATACAAACGTATAGAGCTGCTTCCAAGTAGAAAAGATAGGCGGGCCAGCTTCTTTGTTAATCTCCTGTTTTGACATAATTGTTCATTTTTAGTGAAAGAGATATTGAGAACTATCTAAACATCCAAAAACCTATATCGGATCGGGCGCATTTTCGATTTGGTCGATAATATCGCCTTTGTTTTGTGGGCTATTGAAAAAACTCCGCTGGAAAAGGATAATATTGATGACCCCAAGCGTGATCGCCGAATCTGCTACATTGAACACAGGCTTGAAGAAGAGAAATTTTTGTCCTGCCCAAAATGGAAACCAATCAGGATAATTCCCCGAAAACATCGGGAAGTAGAACATATCTACGACTTTACCATAAAGAAATTTTCCATAACCGCCAGCTTCTGGAAATAGCTCTGCTACACCACCATGATAGGGTGTTTCAGAAAAAATAATACCGTAGAAGGCACTATCAATGATATTTCCTAATGCGCCTGCCAAAATCAAAGCAAAGCTGACTAAAAGTCCAAAACTTGCTTTTTCTTTAATGAGTACGGTCAAATAATAGCCTAGAAAACTGACCGCGATAATGCGGAAAACGCTCAAGAGTAATTTGCCCCATTCTTCGCCCAAGGAAATGCCAAAAGCCATTCCGTTATTCTCTACGAAATGGATGCGTGCCCATTCTTGTTCTAAAATGAAAAACTCTTGCCCGTAGGAGAGGTTTGTCTTTATCCAGATTTTGAGGGCTTGATCTATCAATAAGACCAAGAATATTACCAATATAACTACTGTAGATCGCTTCAAAAGAATACTATATTTATGAATAGGACAAAGGAATCAAGGATGCGCTTGCCCTAGGAATTTGTAAAAGGTAAATCTTCCATTTCGATAAAGTGTTTAAGAACAAAGTGTTTCATTTTAAACGTGTTCTTAAATAGTTTGGCTCTGGAAATGGAAGATTTATTTTTTACAAACTATCTATAATGTTTGATACCTTGAAAAAACGCGCTACAAATGTAGTATATTTCGGTGGGAGTTCGGAATTAGATAGACGTGCATCGAACATCGGCCAATCTTCGATGCACGTCGTTTAGTGGGAATAGGCTTGAATACGTATTAGCCTTCCAACATTTTCAATAATTTATTGGTCATGCCTATAGCACGTTTATCTTTCATATCATTCGCTAAAGCGAGTGCCTTATTTGCTGCATCTTTCGCTTTTTCAACTTTTCCGTTGCGCTTCAAGAATTGAGCATAGGTGATATAATGAAAAAAGCGACCGCCAACTTTCACTGATTTTCCTGATACTTTTTCTCCAAACTTAGAAATAGCCGCATTGTCCTTATAGGTCTTTCCTAGCTCTGTAGCCAATTTCGCTAAACCATCCGCATCTTTAGCAATGGTTTTTGCATATTTTTTGCTGTACTTTAGGTGCGAATCCGCATCACCAGTTTCCTTGCTATAGGTCATATTCGACTGCAATGCAAATGCCTTCGCCTTTTCAGGGCAATGTGCTTTTACTTTTGCAATTGCCTCAGCTAGTAGCTCTTTATTCTCGAATTCTATCGCTTTTTTCAGCGTTGCTTCGCAGGCTTTTCCTACACGTTCTTCCACTGTCGCTGCTGAACTAACTGCTACAATTTGTGATTTATACTTTTCTAATAAACCAAAAGCGCGTGAATCTGCATCTGTCACGGCTTCTAGTATAAACTTCAAGTTTTGTGGTGTCGTCAAGTCATCTTGTGTACGAAGGTATTCATTCGCAACTTTTTGACTTGGCTTTCCTGCTTGATTCAAGGCTCTCACATAGTTATACACCAATTCTGGATCGCGATTCCCTGCTTCATATTCTTTTGCGAAATCACCAGAAACATCAACCTGACTCAAGGCCGCCTTACCGAGTGCGATGAAGCTTTCACCGTCCATACCACCCATTTTCTTATTGATGACTTCCCCATCCGGATTGATGTAGTACAAGGTAGGATAAGCTGAAACTGGATACTCCCTACGGAAGCTCGCATTTTCAGGCTTTTCCATATCTAATTTCAGGTTCACGAAGTTGCTATTGTAGAACGCTGCTACTTTATCACTCGTGAATACATTCCGCGCCATCCGCTTGCACGGGCCACACCACTCTGCATAAGCATCTACAAAGATGGGCTTCCCTTCTGCTTTAGCCAATTCAAATGCTTCTTGCCATTTTCCTTTGTGAAATTCAATACCTTTTGCCTGTACGCCTACTGCCATTATCAGCATCAAAGCTACTGCTGCTATATTTTTCATAAATAGTTAGATTAGGGAACAGGTAAAAAATAATCTACCCACTCTGACTTGTTCTTTCTCCTTCTAAAAAATCGAAAAAATAAGTCCGTAGCGAAGGCTATGCACTGATTTTTTCAATTCTTTAGAGAGAAGAAATAACTACG
>CALGLY010000051.1 GCA_937959095.1 uncultured Saprospiraceae bacterium | reverse complement strand
ATCCAAAACTCACACACTAACTCTTGGATAAGTACTGCGACCTAATCAATGTGTAGTACTTAATAAATGTCTACTATATGAAATATTTTGCTTTTATAGCCAGCTTGATGTTTAGCCTTTCGGTTTGGGGGCAACGTTATGTCTTGTTTAACCCAAGCTGCACAGAGCGGTTGAAGTATTCTACGACCTACGATGGAGAACATGTTGTTTATGCCGTTCAGTTGAGTGACACAGAGCGTATTTTTTTAGAAATCGGTCAAGAATCGACAAACTATAAGCCACGTATTTCTGGGGCTTTAATTTCTTGTAATAACCCAAGTTTGAACCGAAACATTGTCAATCAAATCAATGGCAATTCAGGCACTACCTTCTATATGGTACGAAAGGAAGGTAAGGGGCGATTTTTGGTAACTCCGATCAAGTCTGCTTCCTATTTCAACTATGGAAGTGACTATCTTGAATATGAGACGAAAGAATATGCTTTTGCTCATAACTTATGGGACGAAAAAGGGACAAATAACCTGAATTCGCGTTCTAATTCTACGCAAATTTTCTTTGTAGGCACTACCAATTATGCGTGTAAAAAGGGCTATACCTTTAGCGTATCCGATAGAAATGGGCAGCTTTCGGACTTGACAATTCTACCAGAAGTAGGAGCGGTAGATAATGCGTCTTTCAATAAAAATCTTCGACTAGCAACGGTCAATGCCACTAATTTTGCAGACTACCTAAATGGCGTTTGTAATGGTGGTAGCAATCCAGTTTATAATAGCGAGCTTGCAAATGTAAATGGAGGAGATGTTGATTTTGAGGATGATTATCAGACAACAGAAGAGCCTTATTATTCAGGTTCTACTACAACGACGACTCAGCCATCAACGCCTACTACTAGAGCAACGACAACACCGCAGCTTGATAATTCAACCTATTATCCTCCTGCTACAACTAGACAAGAAACGTATACACAACCAACCTATACAGAGCCAACAAGTACGCCAGTTTATACGGATAATACCTATTCTACTCCGACAAAGAGTACCTATACGCCATCGGGCGCATCGAATAGTACAATCATTATGTCGGGAGATTATAATAATACAGAGAAGCGTTTAGCTACGGATGTGTCTTATGTTCGTCAAACGCGCCAAACACAAACTACGACACCGACTTATAATACGACTACTAGACAACCAGCTTATAGTACAAAAGTATATCGCGCTCCTGAGCCTGATGTATATGTTTCGAGAGGTAATGAAAACACCACTACTACTTTACCTGTCTACAGAAATGATAATTATGTATTACCTCCAGTTGGAGCGGCAAATAAGAATTATAAAAAGGTAAAAGTACGTACTACTGGCGGTGATATTCATACTGTAAAGAAACGCGAAACAGCTTATGGGATAGCACGTGCTTATGGAATCACTTTGGAGCAATTGGGACGTTGCAATAACTTATCAGATTTTACTTTAAAACTAGGACAGCAATTACGAGTACGTAATTGTAATGATGCCTTTGTTAGTAGAGGAACTACCATAGTTACGCAACCAACGCATACCACAACGACTACGAGACCAGTTGTGAGTCAGCCTAGACAGGTAACTACAAGCACGCCAAAAAGCAACTATGGCACACCTGCTTGGCAAACGACTGATGGTGTGCACATTGTAAGAAATGGCGAGACGGCGAATTCAATAGCACAGCTTTATGGCTATACCGTAAATCGTTTCATGGACTTGAATGGCTTATCGGCAAGTACGATATTGTATCCAGGACAACGCCTTCAAACAACGGATTGTACTGATCGTCCTACAACGACTACGCAGGCCGTTAGCCAACCGATTACTCGACCAGTTACGCAATCTACACAACCTGTAAGAACTCCAGTAAGAACAAACAACTATACAGGGAGAGATTTGCAGGATAAAGGAGGAACGACGAATTACACGCCTTCCCCAGCACCTTATGATTATAATCAATCGCGGGGTTCTTTATATACGAACAATGGGAATGCATCTCGTACACATATTGTACGCGAGCGCGAAACGCTGTATAGCATTGCTCGCAAATATGGCACAACGATAGACCACTTGAAGAGTTTAAATGATATGGAAATTGCAGAAACTGTGATTCCAGGACAGGTTGTTTTTGTGCGGTAATAATAATTTGAACGCAGAGTCGCTAAGATGCGGAGATTTTTTCAATTTCTCTGCGCCTCCGTGCCTCTGCGTTCAATATAAAAAATAAAAAACCTATAAATGCCGCTCGGCATGATAAGAAGACCGAACCAATGGTCCACTCTCCACGAAATTGAATCCTTTTTCTAATCCAACTTCTTTATACTTTGCAAAGGTGTCTGGGTGGACATATTTTGCTACCTCTAAGTGCATCTTAGTAGGCTGTAGGTATTGCCCAATCGTCACGACATCGCAGCCATGCTCAATAAGGTCATCCATGATTTTATAGACTTCTTCATCCGTTTCTCCCAAACCGACCATGAAGCCCGTCTTGGTACGTTTGCCGTAGTCTTTTATACGTTTTATTTCTTCTAAACTCCGATAATATTTTCCTTGTGGGCGTACTTTGCGATAAAGCCGTTCCACCGTTTCCATATTATGCGACACCACTTCTTGACCGCCTTCGATCATACGTTCTAGGGCTGCCCAATTGCCTTTCACATCAGGAATG
>CALGLY010000050.1 GCA_937959095.1 uncultured Saprospiraceae bacterium | reverse complement strand
CACTGCCTTATTCAAATTGGGACTTAGAAACCAGTTCATTCAAGGGGTTCAAGTTTTGGAAAAAGGCAAAGGTACGATGGTGGGAGAGGCTTTTACCTTGCGGTACATTCCAGCAAGAGAAGATCTTAACCCTATTACCGTATTTCAAGACAAGAAACATCCGCAAAGAGTAGCAGTAGAAACTTGTCCCGAAGGTGCTGTCTTGGTTATTGATAGTCGAAAAGATAGTAGAGCAGCTTCTGCTGGTTCTATCTTGGCATCTCGCCTTATGATGCGCGGTGCAGCTGGTATCGTTACCGATGGCGGATTCAGAGATGCTGCGGAGATTGCTAAATTGGATATGCCCGCTTATCACAGCAGACCCTCTGCGCCTACGAATCTAACGCTTCATCAGGCCATTGATATTAATGTCCCGATTGGCTGTGGTGATGTAGCGGTTTTTCCTGGCGATGTAATCATTGGAGATGATGACGGTGTAATGGTCATACCTGCTCATTTAGCAGACCAAATAGCAGAAGTAGCGGTAAAAATGACCGATTACGAAGACTTTGTTACGGAGAAGGTATTGGAAGGACGTTCTATTATAGGGCTATATCCTATGACGGATGAAAAATATAAAAAAGAATTTGAAGCATGGAATAAGAAATAGGGAGATAGGATAATTTCCTCTTTCTGTTATTCAATGGAACGTGTTCCATTGGGAAGCAAATACTTCAATTTAAAAAAAAGTAAATGAAAAAAGTAGTGACATTTGGCGAAATCATGTTGCGACTCACCCCGCCAGGTTGGAAGCGATTTTCGCAAGCAAGTGCTTTTGAAGTGATATATGGCGGTGGAGAAAGCAATGTTGCCGTTTCTTTAGCGAATTATGGTATTCCTGTAGATTTTGTGAGCCGTATTCCTGATAATGATATAGGAGAGTGCGCCATCATGGAATTGCGTAAGCGCGGTGTAAATACACAACATATTGCACGCGGAGGAGAACGTCTAGGTATCTATTTCTTGGAGATTGGAGCAGTGAGTAGAGGGAGTAAAGTGGTCTATGACCGCGCACACTCAGGCATGGCAACTATCCAAAAGGGGATGATTGATTGGGAAACGGTCTTCAAAGATGCCGATTGGTTTCATTGGACAGGAATCACGCCAGCCCTTTCGCAAGGCGCAGCAGATGCTTGTTTAGAAGCTATACAAGTAGCTAATAAGATGGGTGTCACTGTTTCTACCGATTTAAATTATCGAAAGAAACTCTGGAAATATGGCAAGCAACCAGGCGAAGTAATGCCCGATTTGGTAGCAGGTTGCGACATTATTTTAGGGAATGAAGAAGATGCTGAAAAGCATTTTGGATTGCACCCTGAAGGCTTGGACGTAACAGCAGGTCATGAGGTGAATGCGAAATCGTATCATTCTGTTTTGCAACAATTGATGGAAATGTTTCCGCGTGCCAAAAAGGTCATTACTACCTTGCGTGGCTCAATTAGTGCATCGCATAATACATGGTCGGGCGTGCTATATGATGGCAAAACCCTCTACGAAGCACCGACTTATCAAATCACACATATCGTGGATCGAGTGGGTGGCGGCGATAGCTTTATGGCTGGCTTAATCTATGGTTTATTGACCTATCCAGATGATGACCAAAAAGCCTTGAACTATGCTGTAGCAGCATCTTGCTTAAAGCATACGATTTATGGCGATGCGAATTTATCGACCGTAGCAGAAGTTGAAAAATTGATGAGCGGTGATGCGAGTGGGCGCGTTGCTAGATAATTGATAATTGAAAATGGAGAATTGAAAATTATTATTTTTTAGCTTTCTCTTCGAGAAATCTTGATAATACTAAAAGTTGCTAACTTTGAGTTGTAGTCATTAATCATAAAATGCTATAAGGGAGTAGGCAAGAAATAAGCTACCAAACCTACTCGACAAGCGGAGCAGGCGGGTATGGCGAAGTAATTTTTCACTCTAAAAATGCTTCAAAAATTAAGCATCCTTACGGACGGCTCATTTTTTAAGTGTTTTTAGGATGGAAAAGGACGAGTCCAAATTGGTAGGTTATTTTCTACAAACTCCCTAACAAGAAAATAATTCTCCATTTTCAATTAATCAGGTATGAAGCAAAATATCATTAAGGACAAGACTTTTGCTTTTGGGAAACGTATTGTTCTACTCGCTATCCATTTAGAAAGAAACAAGAAAGAATATGTATTATCTAAACAAATCAAACGTAGTGGAACTGCGCCAGGAGCTTTAGTAAGAGAATATGAACACGCAGAAAGCAGAAAGGATTTTATCCATAAATTGAGTATCGCTTTGAAAGAAGCTAATGAAACAGAGTATTGGCTTCAAATGATAAAAGAAGGAGATTATATTTCAGAAAAAGAGTTTGAATCTATTCATCAGGATTGCACTGAAATCATCAAAATTCTAGCAGCGATTGTTAAAAGTTCGAAGAGCAGCAAAAAATAATTTTCAATTTTCAATTCTCTATTTTCAATTAAAATAATGGCAAGATTTACACGAATTCAGGTTGCACAAAAAATGAAAAACCAAGGTATGGTGCCTTTGTTTTATCATGCGGATATAGAATTAGGCAAAGCAGTATTAAAAGCTTGCTACGAAGGTGGCGCACACCTTTTGGAATTTACCAATCGGGGCGATTACGCCCATGAGGTATTCCGCGAATTAAACAAATATGCCGAAGCCGAATTACCCGAAATGATACTTGGTGTAGGCTCGGTGACGGATGCGGGTTCGGCAAGTTTGTATATGCAGTTGGGCGCAAATTTTATAGTAACGCCTGTGCTACGCGAGGACATTGCGGTCGTCTGCAATCGACGAAAAGTACTATGGTCGCCAGGCTGTGGTTCGCTCACAGAGATTTGCCGTGCAGAGGAATTGGGCTGCGAAATCGTGAAGTTATTTCCTGGTGGCATCTATGGGCCTTCTTTTGTGAAAGGTATAAAAGGTCCACAACCTTGGACAAGCATCATGCCAACAGGCGGTGTAGCACCAACACGCGAGAACTTGCAAGGATGGTTCGACGCAGGAGTGACTTGTGTAGGTATGGGGTCTAAGATGATTTCTAAGGATATTCTGAAAAGTAAAGATTTTGATACACTTACAAAGCGTGTTAAAGATGCTTTGGCTTTAATTCAGGAGTTGAAGAACTAGAAAATAATACAACCAAGGAGTAGCAAATCAAGAATTTCTCTATCACAAAAATTAGCAAGTAACTTCGCATGATTTTTCGCATTCAGAATAATAGATTTTTTTAGTATGAATTGGTATTACATATGGTAAATTTTCTCTTTACTTAAATTCAGGCGTTAACTTGGATGACTAAGTCGTTAACGGGCTGTTAACCAATAGGCAACCAGTAAACTGGCTAAGTTCTTATCCATCTAAACATAAATTTGTGAACCACAAATTTACAGTTTTATGCATTTTGTTATACACACAATAGTCAGCTAACCAAAGTGTTTTTGTTAAAAAACTTGTATATTTATCAAGGTAAGAGTATTTATAGGTACGCAACTTTATTTACTTAGATTCAAAACTGGAGTTCGTCACTCTAATGGACACGCAGTTAGGTTAGGCTGTTTGTTTTTTTAGTGTCAAGAGGGCAAACATTTCTCTTGGCGATCTACCTCCTAGGGAGGAATGAAAAATTAGCCCTGGCTCAATGGGTCGATTGTTCAGTGCCTTTTCAAAAGCAGCTATTACCGTTGTCAAGTAGACAAACC
>CALGLY010000049.1 GCA_937959095.1 uncultured Saprospiraceae bacterium | reverse complement strand
AGATACGTATTCCATTTTAATAAGCGATGATAAATCGCAAAGCAAAGCAAACCTAAAGCAATCGGATCTCTGACGATAATCAGAGGCGCGGATAGCTCTGGCAAGACCCATTTTCTCAATGCGCCTTCAAAAATAAGGAGTAAAAGATAGAGCCAAATTCCCTTTTTGGTGATTTCCTCTGCGCTATATGTCGTATTGAAATTGGGCATCTATTTTGCTAAAATTTGCTTAATCACTTCTGATAATTCCTTGCCGTACATTGTCCAAGGGCGTGCTGCTGCGGTTTTCATAGCTTCTTTACCTAGCTCTTCTAGGCGTTCAGGATGTCTTAGAATAGCTTCCATTTTTTCAATTAAATCCGCGCTTGAAGCCGCCTTCACGAGATAGCCATCCTTGCCATCGGTGATAATATCGGGTGCAGCAGTTCGCTCTGTGGCAATGACGGGCGTACCTTGCGACATGGCTTCTGTAATGACTAAGCCAAAGCCTTCAAACAAGGAAGGAAATAGGAATACATCATTTTCTTGCATGAGGGCTAGTACTTGCTCATGCGGCAAAGTAGGAATCCAAGTATGTCGTTTTAGTGCAGTATTTAGAGGCTGGCAATCTTCGCTTATTTTTCTGCCTACTACGGTCAGTTCTACTTTATCCCCAAAATGTTCTACTGCTTCAAAAAGGTATGACAAACCCTTGCGTTGCGATAAGCCACCAACAAAGAGTAGGCGAAGCGGGCGTTTTGTCTTATGAAAGTCGTAGACCCGCGCTTTGGCTGCTTCACTCACTTGCGGGAAGCCATAAGGCACAATATGTACTTGAGCAGATAAAGGTTTCGGAAAGTACGTTAAGCTATTGGCTGTAAATTGACTCGCTACAAAAATGTGGTCGGCGAGTTCCAATTCCTTATCTTTTTGTGCGATTTTTTGTTCCGAATTTTGAAAGCCTGTTAGAGTCATGCCCCAATCTGCTTGCTTGTTTTTTTCTTCTTCCAATAAATGTCTGTAAGCGCGCCAATAAGCAATCGGAAGATCATAAAAGCAAGTCATTTGTTTCGCTTTGGCGTGTTCAAAGGCGCGTTGTGCCATGTCTTCGTAGGCATAAACGGCTCGTACTTGCTTTGTATTTATTTTTGTAATGCGCTTTGCGATTTTTTGATCTATGTATTGTGCTGTATCATACATGGAATAACTTGCTCCTTCATGTGGCAGTAGCCAGGATAAATTCAGATTCGTAACGATGCGTTGCAAGAGTTCTAGCTGCGGATAACTTTTGATATAGCCTTTTAGGGAATTATCGAATTGTCGTCTTTGCAAACTAGCAAAGCCTTTTTGCTGTGCTAATTTCCCTAACATATCGCCCTCAAATACCGCTAAGGAAGTATGAAATTTATGCAATAGCTGCTCTTGTGCAAATGCCTCCAGCACTGCCCTTGAATTCTGATTGCCTGTTGGATGAGAGAGTAGAATCAATGTTTGAATGTTATTAATGCTTTAATGCTGCAATGTTTGAATGCGATAATGATGTAATGCTACAATGCGATAATTAGAAAATCATTAAAGCATTGCATCATTATCGCATTAATTCCCTCAAAAAATAGGTTGTATGATAAATGAGAATAGCCGCATTGATGCACATAGAATATAAAATGACTTGGTGCAGCAGGCTAAAATCAAATACAAAAAGCAAGCCGATTTGGATCGTTAGCATATAGGTGATTAGCCAAATCGGAGAGGGGACGATTCCTACAGAGGAACTAATATGATAAACCGTAGTACTTTGTAATGCAATACAAGCAGAAAGGATGACTAAGAGTAATTCAAAAGATAAATCACTGTATTGAGGGCCTAGAATACTCAAAATGAGTTGTGGAAAATACCACACAAATAGAGACATCATCAAAGTCAAGAAAACTAAGCCGAGTTGTAGCAACAAAAACAAGCGAATGGAAGCCTTTTTATTTGCTTGAATTTTAGCAAAATGTGGTACTACTAAGACTCCAAGTACCGCTTGTACGACCGCAAGTAGGGCGGCAAATCGGGCTAATGCGCCAATTTGCGCTAGATTTTCGGTGCTGCCAAATATCGAAATAAGCCAAATCATTATTTGCCCTGAAATGACATGATAAATCGCATCGGGCATCATTCTTTTCACGAGGGCTACGATACGCGCTTGCACGGCTTCCGCCTTTTTTTGCTGTGTATCGCTGAATTTTTTGGCTTGTTTTCGGAGCTGCATATTTGCCCATATCTGAGGTAAGCCTGCTGCAAGAATCGCAATATACGCCCAGGGGAATACAAAAATCGTGAGTGTGAGCAAACCTAATCGTCCAAAATTGCTCCAGATTTGTATCTTTTGTAAGGGTACAATATCCTGATGCAACTTGGGAACAATTTCTAATATTCTTCCTGATAATGCCGTGTAAAATGCGGGAATTAAAGCTAAGATAATGAGTATAGAAGTTATCCAGCTTGCCCCATGATGGTGTAATAAATAAATTAGAATCGGAGTCGTAATAAGTAAACTTACAATCGCAAACCGATTGCGTAATTGAATGCCTGTATTGATGACTGCACCTAATTTGCTTTTATCTTGCCACACTTTGCCGCCTTCTGCCATCACGCCTGCTAAAATACCGCCGTCGGCTAAAATAGTCATTGTCCCTAACATCGTATTTGCTAAGGTGTACAACGCATATTCTTCCGTAGGTAGCACCCGAATGATAAGGATACCACAGATAAAACCGATTGCTTGCACCCCGATTTGCGCGATGCTCGTGATGGTAGTTAGTCTCCCCCACTCCAACCATTTTTCAAGTGATTGGGCTTGTAGAATGTGTTGTATTTTTTTTATGATTGGGTTTGTATTGAACCTGCCTTTGACTGCTTGTAGCAGACAAGTCGGCAGACAGGCGCGGAGGCCCATATGGACAAGCTGCGGAGATACAGCGTTTTTATTTTTATAAAAAGTTACTACTCAAATAGTATCCTTTGTTTGGCTTGAATAGGAATTCAAGCCAAGCTACTCACAACGATAAAAAATCAATGCGTTGAATTGACATAATACCCCTTTTTCAAGGCGCGCTTATAGATTTTCCCTTTCTTTATGCCATTGAAGACAAGAGCGGGTTTTATAAGTTTTCCTTCTTTATGTAAGCGTTCTATTAGCTGCAAATCTTCCCGTTCTGTAACGCCTACTCTTGCGATATAAAGACTCGCATTCGCGTATTTGGAGAGGACTAAACTATCACTTACCAAGCCAGCTGCAGGCGAATCTAAAAGGATAATATCATACTGCTTTTTCAATTCCTCTAGCAAAATCGGGAGGCGGTAACTCGTCAATAATTCGGAAGGGTTTTGCGCTAAAGAGCCGCTAGAAATATAGTGTAAATAATCATTTCCTTCGTAGCTGTTCGTGATGGCTGCGATACTCGCTTCTCCTGTGAGATAATCACTGATACCTAAACTAGGATCACTTAGTGTGAGGTATTTCATCATTTTTGGGTTGTATAAATCGAAGTCCATCAGCAGGACTTTTTTGCCTGCTAGGGCGTAACTCATGCCCAAATTGATGGTCGTGAAACTTTTTCCTTCCTCTATAGACGTGGAGGTTACTAGAATGAGTTGGTTTTTCTTATTTTCTAAGAAAAAATTCAAATTGGTGCGTAGCGACCTAAAAGATTCGGCTGTGGGGGAATGATTGTTTGCTTGAATAGCCAATTTGTTTTTGCTTCTATTTCTTGTTCGCACGATGCTACCCAATACAGGAACTTGTGTGTTCGCGCTCCATTCTTCTTGATGCCTCAAACGTTTATCGAATAAGCCGAAGAGTAATAATAGACCTAGCGGAAAGAAAAAGCCTCCTAATATTGCCCCCAATAGAATGCTATTGGACTTTGGAAATACTTTTCCTGCCAAAAAAGGCGCGTCTATTATACTTGCGTTTTCGGCTACGGCTGCTATAGAAATAGCTGCTTCTTCGCGTTTTTCCAATAGAAATTTATATAGATTTTCCTTTATTAATTGCTGTCGTTGCTTGTCTACTAATTCGCGCTCTCGCCGAGGAGTGGCATTGAGTTGGGCAATATATTCCTCGCTTTTATTTTTTAATTCTACTAAACTACCCACCAAGTCGCGTTGGTTTTTATCTACTTCTTCTTGAATAGAAATTTTCAAGTTTGCAAGCTGTTCTTCTATTAGTTTTACGGTTGGGTAATTGTCGGTAGCGGTTTTTCTGAGCTTATTTTTCTCCTGCACGAGTCCATTATATTCCATGATTAATCCAGATAAACCTTTATGCTCTATCCCAAAATCGACGAGTGGGAAAAATTGATATTCACCATTATTCAAGGTAGTCGCGATGTACTGCATCATGTTTTGCTGAATTTCCACATTCACGATTTCTCGCTCGAAGTAGCCTATTCGTTCTTGCACATAAGGGAGGTCTGCTTTATAATCTACGGTGAGTTTTTCCTTACTTTTATAACGTTCCAATTCGCGTTCTACTTGATTGAGTTCTTTAGCTAATAGTGCAATGCGTTCATCAATAAAATTAAGGGTGTTTTTTCGATTGCGGCTTTTATCGTTAAGCGTTATTCTATTGTATGCTTCAATCACTTCATGCAGTACTTCGAGTCCTCTTTCTGGCACTTCATCCCGAAAATAGACATCGAGTAAGGTCGGTTGATCTTTATCATATTTCACGAAGAAGGCTTTGGAATACACTTTGGTGCTGCCATCTAAGGAATTTGTTTGTAGGATATAATTTGCAGCCGTATCCAGGTTCGGCAGTGTTTCTTCTTTTAGATGTAAAAAAAAGTTTCCATCGCCCGTATTTAGTGTTGTACCAAATGTACCAACTAGTAGTTCTTCTTCATTGACTTGGAGCTGGTATTCAGTTGGATTAAGTATTTTTAGCCCATAGTCTTTTGAGTGTGACGGCATTGTACTTTTCACCAAATCAATAGGACTATTTTGATGTAAATCTTTACGTACAAAACCTTCTGCGCGGACTAGTTGATGTTGCAAATTCAAGGAATCTACGACTTGCTGCATCAAGGTGCGAGATTTCAGAATACGCATATCCTCATAAACCTTAGACTCTGACCCCATGCCCAATAGTTCTTTTTGGAGCGCGTCTCTAGTCAAGCCATTCTTTTCATTATTGCGGAGCAAAAGCGTGGTTTGTACCTCATAGATAGGAGTAGCATAGCGCAAATAAACCAATGCGGCAACTACACAAATTGCGATGGACAGCACAAAAAGATACCAATGCTTGAAAACAGGGGCGAGTAGCTGATCGAAACTAATCGTTTGCTGCTGTAGCTTCGGTGCGGTTTCATTCTTAGTAGAATATTGCATAAATCAAAATTTGGTGTGCTAGTAAGTATCTTTTACCTAAAATCTAGCTTATCTATTCGTGAGAATAATAATTGTTCCGACGGCTACTATTGCTTGCACCGTGGATGCGATGAGTGTAGCGTATTTAGCGACATTGTCTTTGACAATTGCTTTTTTATCTTTTCT
>CALGLY010000048.1 GCA_937959095.1 uncultured Saprospiraceae bacterium | reverse complement strand
GCAGAAGTAGTAGATAATACCACTTCTAGAGGACGTACTATCCGCTTCTTATTTGATGGTACAGAAGAGGAATTTCAGAAAGAACTTGGAATACTCGGCAATACACCGCTTCCGAAGTATATCAATCGGGAAGTAGAAGCGATTGATAAAGAGCGTTACCAAACCGTATATGCAAAGGAGATGGGCGCAGTAGCAGCTCCTACCGCAGGTTTGCACTTCAGTAGAGAACTGCTGAAGCGACTCGAAATTAAAGGCGTAAATTTTGCAGAATTGACCCTGCATATTGGCTTAGGGACGTTCCGAAATATTGATGTAGAGGATTTATCGAAGCACAAAATGGATGCTGAATACTTCCGCGTCACTCAGGACGCTGTCGATGTCGTGAATGCTGCAAAAAGAGGTAGGAAACGAGTATGTGCTGTAGGGACTACAAGCATGCGCTCTATAGAAACAGCAGTATCCGCAGAACGCTTATTGAAACCAGCAGAAGGATGGACGAACAAATTTATTTATCCGCCTTATGTTTTCAATATTGCAGATTCTATGGTAACGAACCTCCATTTGCCAAAATCTAGCTTATTGATAATGGTATCTGCATTTGCAGGTAACGAATTAATAAAAGAAGCTTATAATATGGCAGTGAAAGAAGAATACCGCTTCTTTAGTTATGGAGATGCCATGTTGATTTTATAAAATTTGATTTTTAACAGCATTCTATAGAACTATTTTCATTCTATAATCAAAATGAAGTAACTAGATTTTAGAGAGAATCCAGTTACTTCTATTTTGTTCAAATTTAAATTACTGACGGACTTATGTATTGGACGCTAGAACTCGCGCACCACTTAGAAGATGCTCCTTGGGCAGCTACTCGCGATGAATTAATTGATTACGCTATCCGCTCAGGCGCACCAATGGAAGTTATTGAAAACTTGCAAGCTATGGAAGACGAAGGTGAAGCCTATGAAAGTATCGAGGATATTTGGCCGGATTATCCCAGAAAAGACGACTTCTTATTTAATGAGGATGAGTATTAAGAATTGATAATTTAAAACAGACAATTGAGAATAAGTTTCTTATTCCGATTGTTGTTTTTAAGTTGTACAACTTACTCAATGGGATATTTAGATAGGAGATTTGAGACGAAAAGCTCATATCTCCTATCTTTGATTACGGGTTATCGATTGACTAAAATCAGGATTGACTAACACTATGCTGATAAAGCCATACCTCATTGGTTTTAGCGTTCAATCTACTTCAACCGACGCTTCAATTCTTGGAATTCTCCTTTAGTCAAGTCGCGCCATTGCCCTGGTCTCAATCCCTCTACTTTTATATTCATAATTCGGACACGCTTCAACGCAAGTACTTTATAATCAAAGAACTCACACATCCGTCGAATTTGCCGATTCAAGCCTTGTGTCAAGGTGATTTTAAAGATAGATTTACTGCGCTTCTCTACGAGACATTTCTTTGTGACGGTGCCTAAAATCGGAACACCTTTGCTCATTTTTCGGATAAAATCTTGCCCAATAGGTTTATCCACCGTCACGATATATTCCTTCTCATGGTTATTTTCAGCCCGAAGAATCTGATTGACAATATCCCCATCATTCGTCAATAGAATCAAGCCCGAAGAAGCCTTATCGAGTCGCCCAATCGGAAAGATTCGCTTAGGGTGTCCTACAAAATCAATGATATTATCTTTGTCTTTTAGGTCGGTCGTACAAGTGATACCTGGTGGTTTATTGAGTGCGATATATACGAGCTGAGGTTTGCTTTTTAGTGCTTTACCATCTATTGTTACAGCATCGCCTGCCTCCACCCGATTTCCTTTTCGAGCTACTGCGCCATTAATCTTCACACGTCCCGCCTCAATCCATTTGTCCGCCTCTCTGCGCGAACAAATGCCTGTGCTACTGATATATTTATTTAAACTGATAGAAGCCTCACTCATCACTTCGTTTTTTTGACATATTCCGTCAAGATAACTATATGCTGCCCATTTATTTTTCCTTCGATATGATTTTCATTGTTCTTATCCAAGGTAATTCGTCGGACAGGCGTACCCCGTTTTGCTACGAAATTCGCGCCTTTCACATTCAGGTCTTTTATCAGCGTCACCGAATCGCCTGCTTGCAGTACCACGCCATTGCTATCCTTATGCACAATGCCATCTCCTGCGTCTTCCTCTAAGGATTTCGCCCATTCTAGCGTGTCCTCCTCCAAGTAAATCATATCGAGTAGGTCTTGCGACCAATCTGTTTTTAGTTCCTTTAGCATTCGCCACGCCAATACTTGTACGGCAGGCACAGGAGTCCACATGCTATCCGTGAGGCATCGCCAATGGTTGGGGTCTATCTGTTCGCTATCTTCTATCTGTGTTTGGCAAGTGCCGCAAATGAAGACATTGGCTTCCGCTCCTTCTACCCGCGCAGGCTGCACTTCATACATATTCAAGTCCTCACTCGTGCTACACAGCTCGCATTTCGATTCACTCCGTGCTTCTACTTCTTGCTTTATCGTCATAGTTTTTATTCAATTTTATCAAGGCTGCAAAGGACTACATTTTCAGACTTCTATCAAAATTTGTTCGAGCTTTGCGCGTAGGCTCTTATTATTTAAGACAAATCCAGCAAAATCCTTTGCCCATATTTGATACGTTATTTTGGATGGATGCACTCCATCACTAAAAAACTGCTGTATATCGCCCGGTAGTCCATAGCGTTTTGTCCATCCCTCGAAGGTTAGTTTTTCTTGGTTATAGTAGACATTTTCGCTTTTTTCGACGACTTTTTCTAATTCATCGCCCAATAGTTCCACCAGATTGCCTACTACAAATCGTATCAAAGAGGAGAACGCTGGAAACTCTTTAATAGGCGGCATATTCGTAAATGCAATAGGCGTATCGGGATATTTTGTTCGCACACTTTCTATAAGGACGACTTGTTCTTTTCGCCATTTACTAGGTCGATTAAGCGTAAACGCATCATTCCCACCTGTACCGATCACGATTAAATCGACTGCCTCTTCTCTGATAGCGGGTACAAGTCTGTCTTTCATTTTCTGCACGGTATAGCCACTTTTCGCATAAACGCTCCATTCTATATTCACGCCTAATGCTGCCGCTAATTCTTTTGCCAATGACCCTGTGAATCCTTCCTCATGGGTAGCTACGCCCACGCCTGCTATTGTGCTTTCGCCTATGGTGATTAAGCGTAGGCTAGGAGTAGTTTTGGGTGCTGTACGGCCTCTCTTCCCACTTGCTTCGGGGAGTTCAGGAACGCTTGTTCGTATGCGCTTTCCATGTACGTACATAAGCGGTAATAAAGGAATGGAAACTGCTGCACCGAGTAGGTATCGGATGTTCATGTTTTGTGTTTTAATAGTGGGAAAGTACAAGTTTTCTGATAAAAGTCATAAGGGCGAGTATTTAAAATACACTCTACTTGTATTAGAAGACATTGTAGAAAGTCCCCTAATTTGTTTATTTTTGAAGTCATTGAAGAACTTCTTTGAATTTCAACTATACATAATACAAACTATGGCTATTATAAAAACGGTAGTGGGCAGACGTTCCTTTTTAAAATCAACCACTTTGGCAGGGGGTGGAATGCTACTTGGGTTTAGTTGGTTAGCAGCTTGCCAATCCAAAACAGAGGAAGAAGTCCTAGCTATGCCCAAAGAATGGTTTGAGCTTAATTCCTATTTAAAAATAGGGGAGAATGGCGTAGTGACCATTTACAGCCCGAATCCTGAATTTGGGCAAAATGTTCGCACCTCCATGCCGATGTTGGTCGCAGAGGAATTGGATTTGGATTGGAAGAAGGTGGTCGTGGAGCAAGCCCCTTATCATGCCGAAAAATACGGTTTCCAATTTACAGGTGGCAGCCGAGGCATTATGTCCCGATGGGAACCACTACGCATGGCAGGCGCGTCAGCTAGGCAGATGTTGCGACAGGCAGCCGCCCAAGCATGGCAAGTTCCTTTAGATGAAATCACGACCGAAGCAGGCGTATTGCATCATAAAAAAAGCGAACAATCGGCAGGCTATGGCGCATTCGCTTCGGCGGCGGCTATCCTCCCTGTGCCAGAAGAAGTAGCGTTGAAAGCAGTCGAAGATTTTAAAATCATAGGCACTTCCCGAAAGAATGTAGATGTAAAAAGCATCATTACAGGCAAACCAATGTTTGGGATAGATTATCGTAAAGAAGGCATGCTAATCGCTATGATTGTGCATCCGCCAGCCTTTGGAATGACGCTGAAATCGGTAGATGATACCGCTGTTAAAAATATGCCAGGCATCAAAGAGGTGCTTACTATAAAAAGCTATAAAGCAGGCTTTGAGAAGAGCGGTTTTGATACCAATGCCTTCCCCGAAATCGTTGCCATCGTCGGGAATTCGACTTGGGAAGTGATGAAAGCCAAAAAGCAACTAAAGGTAGAATGGCAAACCTTTGAGCCTTATAGCGAAACCATCAAAGGGTGGAGAGGCGATCTACAGACCAAGAACGTCCCTGCGGGCTTAGAATCTACGCCTAGTCACAAGGCGCAAATGGAAGCCTTAGCCGCAAAACCTGGCAAAATAGTCCGCAAAGATGGCGATCCAGAAGCTGCCTTCAAGAAAGCTGCCAAAGTGATAGAGCGCACTTATTCTGCTCCTTTTTTGGCGCACAACTGCATGGAACCCATGAATTCGTTTGCTCATGTGCAGGGCGACAAAGTGCAAATAGCAACACCACTTCAAATTCCTTCGGCGATTATCCCTGCACTTGCGGCTAGTCTGGACATTCCGACCGAAAATATCGACATGGAAATGACTCGCATGGGCGGTGGTTTTGGGCGCAGAGCCTATGCACATTATGTAGTGGAAGCCGCTTTAATATCGAAGCAAGTAAACGCCCCGATAAAGCTCCTCTACACCCGTGAAGACGATATGACGAACGGCATTTATCGCCCTAGCTACCAAGCGACTTATCGGGCAGCATTGGACGAAAATAATAACTTAATTGCCTTACATATCAAAGCAGGCGGCATACCAGAAAGTCCTTTGTTTGCTAATCGCTTTCCTGCTGGCGCATTGGATAATTATTTAGCAGAAGAATGGTCGATTGATTCCAATATTACCATCGGGGCCTTCCGTGCGCCACGCTCCAACTTCATGGCAGGTGCAGAGCAATCCTTCCTAGATGAAGTAGCAGAAGCAATGGGACAAGACCCAATACAATTTCGCTTGGACTTATTGAAACATGCCGAAGAAAATCCGGTAGGAGAACAGAACGATTACGATGCCGCCCGCTATGCAGGCGTATTGGAATTGGTGCGCGATAAAGCAAATTGGGGACAGACCACCGCCAATACCCACCGAGGCGTAGCGGCTTATTTCTGTCACAGCACCTACGCTGCCCACATCCTAGATATGACGATCGAAAAAGGCAAACCCGTGGTACAAAAAGTATGCTGTGCCATTGATTGCGGCATTGTCGTCAATCCTGATGCGGCAAGCAATATGGCAGAAGGCGCAATCACCGATGGAATCGGGAATGCCTTCTACGGAGCAATGACCTTTAAGGATGGCATACCTGAACAACAGAATTTTGATACCTACCGCATGATTAGAATGGGAGAAGCCCCTAAAGCAATAGAAGTGCATTTTGTACAAAACGAAATCAAACCAACGGGCATGGGAGAACCACCGTTTCCACCTATTTTTGGTGCAGTAGCCAATGCCATGTATAAAGCGACAGGGACGCGCCACTATCATCAACCCTTTTTGGGAGATAAGGAGGTTTTGGGGTGATTGTTCCTAGTGGTTCAAGTCATAAATAATTGATGATTTTAGCGTGTTTATTTTTCTGTTATTCTTGTGAGTTGCCTTATCAATACGCCAATTTTTACTAACGCATTTTTGATTTCTTATTTTAAATAGAGATATTTGGTTTGGAATAAAAATCGAACGTAGAAACATAATAAAAAATGTTCAAAAGCAAACAAATTCATAGCTTTCAAAGAGGCGATTTTGCTAAAATGAAAGAAGGAACCGTATTTCCAGACCTCAATATCACTATAGATTGGGAAGGAAACGTGTTATGGCAACGAGATGATGCTGTAAAAGTAGCCTTAGATGCTATTAGTTTGCGTGGGTTTTCCGATGAATTAATTGAACATTATCGAGAGCGAGGGGATGATCCTTATACAATTATTATACCTAGAAAAGATCTAGAGCCAAGTGAAGAGCGAGCTACTTTTAAGGAAATGCTTGTAGCACAAGACGAACTCATAGATAGAATATATGCAGATAGAGAAAAACAACCTTATGAAGAAGTAGTAGATCGATGGGTTCGGCATTTTCATCTAAGCGATCATTATAATGAATTGAGTGAGCAACATCAAGAAGATAGTGTTTTCTTAATTGATACCTTCGCTAATTATATGTATAATTATGAAGATAAACTTCCAAAAAAATGGACTGTAATTGCAGCAGAAGAAGTGTGCTTAACTTGGCTGCCAAGAAAAGTAAGTGCAGATATAGCAACCTTTGAAGCTTACGGACCTGTTCTATATTGTTTTTTTAAATTTTTAGATGATGAAAAATATCTAAAAACCAAAAGACTACAGGAATTGATGCTCGATATAAAAGACGATATTGTGGCAGCATCGCAAGATAGTTCTAATTGGGGCATGGCAAAATCATTTATGATGGGGGCGGTAGATTCAGGTCTTGATTTAGATGATAAAAATGCCTTAGATGCTTATTTAGCAAAACAGCAAGCACACGCGATTTCCGAAATAATGGAAAAACAAAAGCGATTAAATTCTCCAGAGGAAAAGAAGAAGCGTAAAAAACTAAAAGGACTATGGAATAATCAAAAAATAAATGTCCAATATCCAGATGGGCGCATCCTAAATAATGTAAAGTTTAAAGATGTAAAAAAAGATTTATTGAATGGAGAATGTGAATTATTAGACGGATAAATTTTGTAGAAGCCATTCCCTTCCCAATTACATTTGCTATATTTGAGTAGTAAAATACGCTCATTATGCGAACACTCATTAACAAGGCATTCAAGACCTATTATGAACATCGGATGCGGCACATGGAGTATTTCATGCAGCATCCGCAGGAGGTACAGGAAAAGATACTACAACAACTCCTCAATAAAGCTAACAAAACACAATGGGGTAGACGGCATGGCTATACCGATATTCGTACGCCTGAACGCTTCGCACAGCGTGTACCCATCACGGATTACGAACGCTTGCAACCGTGGATTGCCCGAATGATGCTCGGCGAAAAAGATGTACTCTGGCATGGGCGCGTGCGTTGGTTCTCCAAATCATCAGGTACTACTGGCGCGAAGAGTAAATACATTCCTGTATCCAATGAAAATCTCCGCAAATGTCATGTGCGTGGCGGTTGGGATTCGATGACCCTTTTTCATAACCAACGCCCCGATGCACGTATTTTTGAAGCAAAAAGCCTGCTGATGGCGGGCAGTATGACCCAATTCAAAGACTATTCTAAAACCCAAATTGGAGATGTATCCGCTATTATCGTGAGTCACTTGCCTTGGGTAGTACGTCCTTTTTTCGCACCCGATTTTGAAACGGCTTTACTTCCTAATTTTGAAGAAAAAATAGAACGCACCGCACAAATCCTTAGCCGCGAAACAGAAGTCGTATCGGTAGCAGGTGTACCAACTTGGCTGATTGTCCTCTTCCGAAGAATACTAGAAATAACAGGCAAAGATAATATGATGGAAGTCTGGCCCGACTTTCAAGCTTACATACACGGTGGCGTAAATTTCGCGCCTTACGAAAAACAATTTCAGGACTTTTTACCATCCGATACCGTGAGTTACCAAGAAGCCTATAATGCTTCGGAGGGTTACTTTGCAGTGCAGAATGATTTTGGGGTAAAGGATATGCTGCTGCTACTCGATAATGGCATCTACTACGAATTTATCCCGATGGAAGAATGGGATTCGGATTATCCAAAAGCCATTCCAATTTGGGAAGTCGAGACGGGCAAACATTACGCAATCGTGATAAGTACCAATGCGGGTTTGTGGCGATATACGCCTGGCGATACGGTGATGTTTACCTCCACGAGTCCTTATAAAATCAAAATCACGGGGCGCACCAAGCAGTTTATCAATGCCTTCGGAGAGGAAGTAATGGTAGAAAATACAGACAAGGCGATTGCTATGACTTGCAAGCAATTCGGTGTGCAAGTACGCGATTATACGGCTGCACCTATCTTTATGGGAACGGGCAAAGGAGGGCATCAATGGTTCGTAGAATTTGAATATGAACCGCAGAATATACAGGCTTTCGCAAGTGCCTTAGATGCTAATTTGCAGCAACTCAATTCGGACTACGAAGCGAAGCGGTACAAAAATATGGCACTCGAATGCTTGCAACTACAAGCTGTGCCACGAGGAACTTTTATCAATTGGTTGAAAGCAAAAGGAAAGTATAGTAGTCAGGTGAAAGTACCACGCTTGGCAAATCATCGGGAATACGTAGAGGATTTGGAGGGTTTTATTGCTAAAATGGTTTAGTAAATATATTGTTAAATCAAAAAAAAGCTTAAAAAAAATCATCTTACTTATTTTTTTATGTAAATTTGAGTATTCCTGAATAAATACGTATGCAATGATTGTTCTTTCAAAAATCAAAGATATTTTCTTTTTAATTATTTTAGCTTTACTTTTCATGGGGGTTTCTTGTAGAAGATTTCCTAAAATCAAAAAAAAGCCTTCAAAGATAGTCACTTCCAAAGTAAAGTCGGTTGATAATATATCAACAAGAATTATTGTTGGATCTGGAGCCTATATAGTTACACAAGAAGTACTTAAAAGGGCGTTTGAAAATTCTCAATCGAAACCTCCTATTGAAGCTACTTTTATAAATAAAGCATTAACGGATGTAAACATGAAATTTACATCTGATGGTAAAA